>CAZJNB010000382.1:0-1517 GCA_964547385.1 uncultured bacterium | reverse complement strand
GTGAAGAGGAGGCCCGCGAAGATGTGGAGGAGGAGGAACGCGTCGGACGCGGCCGCGGGCGGTAGCGCGGCGAAGAGCAGGAGCGCGAGCGGGTGAGCGAAGGCGCCCTGGCCCTCGGCGAAGAGCGGCGAGTTCAGGTGGCTAGACCAGAGGGGAAAGTGGCCGGCGCGGAGCGCGCGTCCGAGCTCGACTTGCGCGGGAAACGAGAACGTAAGGGTGTCTTTGGCGGCGGGAAGGTAACGAAGCGACGCGAGTTTAGGGAAGAAGATTACGACGAGCACCGTGAAGAAGACGACCGGCGCCAGGCGGCGTAGAATCGTTTTGGGGCGTGGGGTAATTATTTTACGTATCCCAAGGTCCGGAGTTTTTCCAGAGACGTGTTATCGAGGTCGCGGCGGACGCCCGTGCCGGGCGCCGCGGGGATGGCGTCCCGAAGGGCGGCGAGCCGGGCGCGGAGGGCGGCGACGCGCTCCGGCCTCTCCGCGGCCAAGTTTTCGCGTTCGCCCGGGTCGGCGGCGAGGTCGTAATATTCGACGGTGCCGGCGCCGTGGATTATTATCTTATCCTCAGGCGTCGAGAGCGCCTCCAAAGGGCCGACGCCGAAGCGGCTCCGGCGAAGGGGGTCCGGCACTACTATGTTGTATACGTCTGCGGCCGGCGCCGGAACTCGGAACAACGGTCGCCCGCGCATCCCCGGCGGGACGGCGAGGCCGGCGAGGTCGAGGATCGTCGGCGCGACGTCGAGCGTCGAGACGAGCGCGGGTTTGCGTGCCAGCGGCGGCAGTTCGCCGCCGAAGTCGCTGATGATGAAGGGGACCGACGTCTCTTCGCGGTAGAGGCGGAAGCCGTGGTATTTGGTACCGTGTTCGCCGAAGGCCTCGCCGTGGTCGCCCACTATCGTAACGACGGTCCGGCGGGCGGCGCCGGCGTCGGCGAGCGCGGCGAGGAAGCGCCCCAGCTCGGCATCCACGAAGGCGATTTCGCCGTCGTAAAGCTCGGCGATGCGTTTTTCCAATATCTCCCCGCTTATCCCTGCGGCCCATCGTTCGTTATAGCGGCGGAGGCTGCTCCTCGGGCCGAGGTCCGACGGGACGAACGCCGGCGGTGGGAGGTAATCGTCGTGGGGGTCGAAGTAGTGGAGCCATAGGAAGAACGGGCGCGGCCGACGGCGGTGGAGCCAACGGACCGCGGCGTCCGTAACCTTGTCCGCCGGCCTCTCGGCGTCGTTATTATCGGCGGCCAACAGCGATAACTTACGGGCGAGGGCCAAAGGCGCGAGGGGCGTAGGGCGGTAGGCCTCGGCGGGCGTGACGGCGTCGTCGTAGATTTCAAAGCCGCGGTCGAGGGCCGTCGTGCGGCCGTGGACGGAGCTCGCGGCGACGAAGGCGGCGGTCTCGTAGCCGGCGGCGCGGAAGCTCTCGCTGAGGGTCGGGACGTCGCCGCGGAGTTTCATCCCGTTGAGGAGGACGCCCGTAGTCCGGGGGTAGAGGGAAGTAAAAATCGTGGCGTGGGAGGGG
>CAZJNB010000381.1:0-1521 GCA_964547385.1 uncultured bacterium | reverse complement strand
CGACCTTCACTTCCTCAAGGCCGCCGCCCGCGAGCGAGACCTCGACGCGGCCGGCGCCGGCGTCCAGGCTGTTCTCCATCAACTCCTTGACGACGGACCACGGCCCCTCGACGACTTCGCCCGCGGCGATGAGGGCGACGGTCGCGGCGTCCAATCTCCTTATTATAGACATACGGTCCGGTCTCCACGGAGCCGCCGGCTTAAACCGGCGGGCAACGACTTATATCAGCTTTACCATTGCCAGTAGATATAAGGGTATATGGGGGCGTATGTTGAACGAGTTTCCCTTATGTCAGGAAAACTAGTATAAATCCCGGCAAGTTCAATACGCACGTGTTTCAGAAACGCGTATTTATTGTTATAAAAAGGCGCTAGCCGAAAACCGTACGTCGCTTGGTATTTCCTTGGGTGATTTTCAAAATAAACGAACGTCTCTCCGTAGGAACCCGCGGCGTTTAGGCTTAGCCAAGGAAATAACCTAACGTCGAAAC
This sequence comes from uncultured bacterium, assembly GCA_964547385.1. Taxonomy (GTDB): domain Bacteria; phylum RBG-13-66-14; class B26-G2; order WVWN01; family WVWN01; genus CAZJNB01. The sequence goes on along the minus strand of CAZJNB010000381.1, from coordinate 1,030 downwards.
CGACCGAAGCAACCGGTTCAACGTAATCGTTAAAAGAACGGCTTAAAGATTCGGGCCGCCCTTCGTTTGCGATCGTTAAGGACCGCGAATAAGACCCGCCGCCCGAGAGGTGTAGCGCGACTCTCCCGGAAAGATTCCAGCTAACGTTCAACCGGCTATACCCCCCTATTCCCGGGCGTTCGTATAACAGGTGCTCGTCATCGCCGTCGAGGTCGCCGATCTTAGCCGAAATGTAGAAGGCCATCGTCTCCGACGCCAAACGCAACGGTCCCCTTTCCCATAACCGGACGCGCACGTTCATGTCCGGAACGCCGATAACCCACGCAGTAAAATCGAGCTCTACCGTAACGCCGTCCGTTAATCCCCAAAGGGCCCACCCCGGTAATAAAACGGGCGGTTGGGCGTAAAACCATTCGCCTTTTCGGAAAGTATCCCCTGTAAACGAGTCGAGGGGGTGCAACATATGTTCGTCAATTAACCCCGTATTGCCGTCTCGCGCCCAAGCGCCGGCCCGAGATAATATTAACAGAGCTAAAACCACCGGCCAACTTCCCATAAAGCACTTCATATTACTTTCCCGAGGACGCGTCGTATTAGCCGGCGTCCCATCATCCAACCCGTCGATTAATAGGTATACCGGCTTAGTCTCAGCCGAGCCGCTGGTTTACGGCCGCGGCCCGCTCAATAACGTCGGCGACGCCGGCGGCGGTGGCGGCGGCCGTCACGTAGGCGACGGCATCCCGCACCGGCGCCGCGGCGTTCGCGACCGCGCACGAAATGCCCACCTGCGAGAGAAACGGGAGGTCGTTATAGGAGTCGCCGACGCCGACGACGTTAACCGGGTCGATATCCAAGCCGAGCTCGTCGCGGCAATACGCCAAGAGCCAATCGACGCCGACGCCTTTGTTGACGGCGCGCGGCGTTACGTCCACTACGCCTACCGAACGCGATACAAAGAAATGCGGCGCGAGCGCCGCAGGCATATTCTCTACCGCGGCGAGCAACTCTTCGACCGGGCAGGCCGGGCCGG
>CAZJNB010000380.1:0-1541 GCA_964547385.1 uncultured bacterium | reverse complement strand
TCCTCTTTCGTTATCACCAGCGGCGGCGCCAGCCGTATGACGTTCTCGTGCGTCTCCTTCGCGAGGACGTCCACCCGCATAAGCGCCTGGCAGAAGCGCCGGGCCCCGCCGGCCTCCTCCCGCAATACGATACCCGCCCACAACCCTTTACCGCGCACGAGCGCGACGTGCGGGCTTTCTATCTTTTTCAATTCGCCGAGGAGGTACGCGCCGAGCTCGGCCGCGCGCGCGCATAACTCCTCCTCCACTATAACGCGGAGTGCCTCCCGGGCGATGGCACAGCCGAGGGGGTTGCCGCCGAACGTCGAGCCGTGGTCGCCCGGCTCGAAGACGTCCATCACCGCGGCCGCGGCCAACACCGCCGAGACCGGATACATCCCGCCGGCGAGCGCCTTCCCCAACATCACGACGTCGGCCTTTACGCCGTCGTGCTCACAACAAAGCAACGCACCGGTTCGCCCGAGGCCGCTCTGGATCTCGTCCGCCAACAAAAGAACGTTATGGCGCGCGCAGATGTCGGCCGCGGCGGCCATATACCCCGGCGGCGGAACTACCACGCCGCCCTCGCCCTGAAGCGGCTCGACGAGGAACGCGACGGTATCCGGCGTTATCGCCGCGGCCAGCGCGTCCGCGTCGCCGTAGGGGATGAGCGTGAAGCCGGACGCGAACGGCCCGAAGCCGTCGCGGTATTGTTCCTTGTCGGAAAAGCCGACGATGGTGGTCGTCCGGCCGTGGAAGTTACCTTCACACGCGATTATTTCGGCCCGGCCTTCGCCGACGCCCTTGACCTTATACCCCCACTTCCGCGCGAGCTTAATTGCCGTCTCGACGGCCTCCGCGCCCGAGTTCATCGGCAACATCTTCTCGTAGGCCAAGAGCTCGCAAAGCTCCTTCGCGAGGAGCGGGAGTTGGTCGTTACGGAAGGCGCGGGAGGTCAACGTCAACCGGCCGAGCTGCTCCCGGGCGACCTTTACCAGCCGGGGATGACAGTGCCCCTGGTTCAGCGCGGAATAGGCGGCCAGGAAGTCGAGGTATTTGTGGCCGTCCACGTCGTAGACCCATACGCCTTCGCCGCGCGTTAGGACGACGTCCAACGGCTCGTAGTTGTGTGCGCCCCAACGTTCTTCGTATCTTATAAGCTCCTCTTTGTTCGGCACGCCGGGCCTCCTTACGGAATCGATACTCAGCTGTATTCGGCCGCGAGGCGATGCGTCCCGGCCTCGCGCACGGTTACGCCTTGTTCGTAAAAATAATCCAAGAGCGCCGTCGCCTGTTTACGAGATACGCCCAACATATCCTTATATGTCGCCGCCCGGACCGTTCCGCCGTCTTTTAAATGCGATACGAGCTCGCGTTCTTTTTCTTCCACGAAGGCCGGCCGGGCGATTATGTTCTCCGGCAGGACGAGCAACATCCGTCGCGTGAGCGCGTACTTCAACATCGTCGCCCCCTCGGCATACGGCGCGAGGTACCGCTCTACCTCGTCGCGGCCGCGCATCGGTACGCCGGCGGCGAAGAGGTCATCCAACGCCGCGAGCGCT
>CAZJNB010000379.1:0-1563 GCA_964547385.1 uncultured bacterium | reverse complement strand
ATGTCGGCGGCGATGAGCCGTTGGAGCGTGGAGCGGCCTTTGCCGCCGCGGAAATAGGCGCGGTAATTATCGCGCGCCCGCTCGAACTTTATCTCGTGGCACAGTTCGTCCTTGTAAAACGCCCTCCGCTCGGCCGCCGAGAAGATGCTCAGCCAGACGAAGTTACGCTCGCAAGGCGTCGCCCGCGCGGCCGCGACCTTCGCCGCGTAACGCCACAGCGGGCTTGCGGGCCGGCGCCCGGCCATCGCGCCCACGCCCGCGCCGACGAGCGAGCGCATCACGCCGGGGAAGCGTTGATACGCGTCGGCTACGCGGCTGAGAAGGTATCGGGGGTAGCCGCCAAACAACTCGTCGCCGCCCTCGCCGGTCAAGAGGACCGTAACGTGTTCTTTGGCGTAGCGGCATATGAGGTAGGTGGCCCACGCCGCGGCGTCCGCGATAGGCTCGTCCAAATGCCAGATGACCTTCGGCAGTGACGCCAAATCGTCGGGCGTCGCCTCCAATTCGTAGTGGTCGCAGGAGAGCGCCGCCGCCACCTGGCGGGCATATGCGGCTTCGCCCTCCTCGCCGGCGAATTTTATATGGAAGGTCTTGACGGGCCCGCCGAGCCGGCGCACGAGCGCGACGACGAGGCTGGAGTCCAGGCCGCCGCTGAGGAGGGCCCCCACGGGCACGTCCGCGACGGTCCGGCCGCTAACCGCTTCTTCGAGCAAGGCGGCCGTTCGCTCTTTAACGCCGCGCGCGGAAAGCCGGCCTGCCGAAGAGGCGTCGGGCAAGTCCCAATAACGGCACACCCACGCGCCGTTACGGTTCACTTTGAGCCAGTGGCCGGCCGGCAACTTGTATATCCCCCGAAAGAGCGTCCGCGGCGCCGGGACGTATTGCAGCGTTAGGAAATCGTCCAGCGCGTCCAGGTCCACGTCGCGGCTTACGCCGGGGCAGAGTAGCAACGCCTTGATCTCGGAGGCGAAGTAGAAACGGTCCTTCACCCAGGTATAGTAGAGCGGCTTGACGCCGAGGCGGTCGCGCGCGACGAAGAGGGTATCGCCGTCCCAGATCGCGAAGGCGAAGACGCCGCGCAACTTATCCAGGCAGTCGAAACGCAGGTCCTCGTAGAGGTGGACGAGCGTTTCGGTGTCGGCGCCGGTGCGGAAGCGGTGGCCCTTCTGCACGAGGGCGGCGCGTAGCTCGCGGTAGTTGTAGATCTCGCCGTTGAAGACGACCGTAACGGTCCCGTCCTCGTTGGCGATGGGTTGGCGCCCGGTGGCGGGGTCGATGATCGCGAGCCGTGTCATCCCGAGGCCTACCGGGCCGTCGGCGAACGTGCCGCGGTCGTCCGGGCCGCGGTGCGCCATAATCTCGCACATCTCGGCCAGAAGGGCCGGGCCGCCGTCGTTATAAAAGCCGCAGATGCCGCACATAAGGATAACCGCCTCTAAGGCGCTTCGTTGAAGTATCGCGTTACGAAGCGCCGGTCCTTAAAGTAGTCTCGGGCGAAGCGCGTCGCCGCCACCGGGAAACGAACCGTATTCTCGAACACCGCCCGAGCCGATACCGAGCCTT
>CAZJNB010000378.1:0-1566 GCA_964547385.1 uncultured bacterium | reverse complement strand
GCTTCGGCCAAGGGGCGTTTCGTTTCGGACGTAGACAACGCCGAACGCCGACCTTTATTTGCGCCGCGGGCGTTTTTATAGTATATTGAAGTAAGGTAACAAGACTATCCCTCTATTATCAATAAAGGAGGCAACGAGATGAAGAAGGTATTATTTGTAACGTTGGCGGTGGTCATCGGCGCCGGCGGCGCGCTCGCGGCCGTGCATACCGTCGGCGGGACGCCGAACAGCAATAACACGATCCCGTTCTGGGGTGGCCGGCCCGCTATGAGATGGCAAACGCTCTGGTTCCAGAGCGAGCTCGGCGAAGCTGGGCCCATAACGAAGGTCGAGTGGCAGGTCTGGGCCAACGGCTCGAGCGCCGGCGGCACCTTCAACAGCACCGACATCCTGCTCTGCCATACGTCCCTAGCCGCGGTAACGTCGAACTTCAACAACAACTACGACGGAAAAACGCCGGTGAACGTCTTCAGCGGGACCTACAACCTCGCCGGTTACCCGGCCAACAGCTGGGTAACGATCGTTACGCCGTCGAACTTCACCTATAACAACACAGACAACCTCCTGATGGAAGTATCGTTCGACGGCAGCACCGGCGGCACGACGCCCTTCAAAATCCGCTCGAGCGGCGGCGGGCCCTATCCCGGGCGGGTATTCAATATGTCGTCGAAGACGGCTACGACCGGCACCGTAACCGCGAGTTACCACCATTACGGCCGCATCACAATAAGCGCCACCGGCGTCGCGCCCACGAGCCTCGGCCGCGTTAAGGCGCTCTACCGCTAATTAGAGAACACGGAAGCTGAAAGACGAAACGCCCCCCGGCTTCGGCTGAGGGGCGTTTGTCGTTGATAAAGAGCGACGTAAAGCCGCCAGCTCGTCGCGACGACGGGCTACAAGCCGTATTTCCCTATTATCTCATCCTTGGACTTGCCGAGGACGTCGTATTTCTCGCCGATGGCGGTGAACGCGGCGATGGCTTTATCGACGTGCGCGCGCTCGTGGCCGGCGGAGAGCTGGACGCGGATACGGGCCTGGCCCTTGGGGACGACCGGATAGCTGAAGCCTATTACGTAGATGCCTTCCTCCAAGAGGTCGCGGGCGAAGTCCTGGGCGAGCTTGGCGTTGTAGAGCATTATGGGGACGATGGGATGGTCTCCCGGGCGGATGTCGAAGCCCGCGGCGGTCATCTTCTCGCGGAAGTAGTGCTGGTTCTCCTCGAGCTTGTCGCGGAGCTCGGTGGTCTCGCTCAAGAGGTCAATAACGGCGATGGTGCCGCCGACGACCGCGGGCACGAGGGTGTTGGAGAAGAGGTAGGGCCGCGACTTCTGGCGATACCACTCGATGAGCTCGGCGCGGCCGGTGATACAGCCGCCGGAGGCGCCGCCGAGCGCCTTGCCGAAGGTGGTGGTAATGATGTCCACGCGGCCCATAACGCCGCGGTATTCGTGGGAGCCGCGGCCGGTCTTTCCCACGAAGCCGGTGGCGTGGGAGTCGTCCACCATCACGAGGGCGTCGTATTTATCGGCGGGGTCGCATATTTGGTCGAGCTTCGCGATGTCGCCG
>CAZJNB010000377.1:0-1571 GCA_964547385.1 uncultured bacterium | reverse complement strand
ATAGGGGCGGCCGCCGCGGCGGCCGCCGCGGGGACCTGTTTGCTCTATTACTACCTCGTTCCCACGGATTAAGGCCGCCGGCATACTACTGAAAGGCCGCCCTCCCGGGCGGCCTTCGTTTATACTTGACGGCGGCGGCGCGCCAATTTACTATTCGCAAGCGTTTCGCGTATCCTAACGTATGTTTCTCCAACAGCTCATAAACGGCCTGACGCTCGGCGCGGTCTACGCGCTCATCGCCGTCGGCTACACGATGGTCTACGGCATCGTCGAACTCATCAATTTCGCCCACGGCGAGATCTATATGATGGCGACGTTCGTCGCGATGACGCTCTTTCGCCTCGCCGGCCTGCCGCTGGGGCTGGCGGCGCCCGCGGCCATCATCTTCGCGATGATGCTGGGCGTCATCCTGGAATACATCGCCTACCGGCCGCTCCGCAAAAGCCCCCGCATCGTCGCCCTCATCTCCGCCATCGGCGCCTCGCTCTTTCTCCAAAACCTCGCGATGAAGATATGGGGCGCCCGCCGCCAGCCGTTCCTCGACGCGGCGAGGCCGTTGGCGTTCTTCCAGGCCAAACACCACTTCGCCCTGCCGGTCTTGGGCAAGGCCATATTCTCGAATACGCAGGCCGTCATCCTCCTCACCGCGGCGGCGATGATGCTCTTCCTCCACCTCCTCATCGCGAAGACCAAGCTGGGGAAGGCGATGCGCGCCTGCGCCCAGGACCAGCTCGCCGCGAAGCTGATGGGCGTCAACGTCGACCGGACCATTTCGGCGACGTTCGCGATCGGCTCGGCGATGGCCGCCGTCGCCGGCCTCCTCGTCGGCATCAACTACAACCAGGTATGGCCGATGATGGGGTATATGGCCGGCCTGAAGGCCTTCACCGCGGCGGTCCTGGGCGGCATCGGCAATATGCCCGGCGCGTTCGTGGGCGGCCTCGTCCTCGGGCTGGCCGAGGGCTTCGCCGGCGCCTACGTCTCGTCGCTGTGGATGGACGCCATCGCGTTCGGCATCCTCATCATCGTCTTGATATATCGGCCCTCGGGGCTTCTGGGCAAACAGCTGCCGAGGAGGACGTAGCGTGCGAACGCTTGTCGCCGCCGAGCTCGAGCGCCTGGAGCGCAACGTCGCGGGCCTTATGCAATACCCGGCGCGCACGTTGGCCGTTGTTGTGGCGCTGGTCGCGGCCGCCGTCCTCGGCGTCGCCGCCCTCGAGCTGCCGCTCGGCTTGGTCGTCGTTATCGTCGCCGTCGCGGCCGCGTCGCCGGTCCTCCGGCGGACGAAGCTCTTCTTCGGCGCGTTTCTGTTCCTCGTGCTAATCGCGGTGCCCTTCGTCATCCACGACCAATATTGGCTCCGTGTCATCGTTACGCTGGGCATCTACGCGATCCTGGCGCTGGGGCTCAACGTCATCGTCGGCTTCGCCGGCGTTTTGGAGCTGGGCTTCATCGCCTTCTACGGCATCGGCGCCTACGCCGCGGCGTTGCTTATGCTCAAATGCGGGTGGTCGTTCTGGGCCGCCCTACCGGTCGCGACCGCCGCCGCGGCCCTCGTCGGCGCCCTCCGC
>CAZJNB010000376.1:0-1576 GCA_964547385.1 uncultured bacterium | reverse complement strand
GGGCGGGGGCCGGGGGCATAAAAAACGCGCAGGGGGAAGGTAACCAACCAGCGCGAACAACGCGAGCGCCGCCGCCAGTATACCGAACGTGAACAGCGCGGCCGCCGCCCGGCGCGGCGTTATCGCCAACGCCGCCGGCAATAATAGCGGAACGAGCGAACCGGCGAGCGCCGCCGAGCCGAGCCGCCGGTCGGCGCGCCGCCGCCACCGCAAGAGCATCGCCGCCGCCGCGAGCAAGACCCAACCTCCCCATCCGGCCAAGAGAGAAACGACGAAGCGGCCGCCGTTGCCGAGCGCGAGCGACGAGCCGACGCCGGCCAAGACCGTATCCCCCGCCCACAGGACGACGGCCGCGGCCGCGAGCGCGACGCCGCGCCGTCCCGGGTAGCGGAGGAAGAACCTCCCCCGAGCGGCTACGAGATAGAAGAGCGACGTGACCGCGGCGCCCAGGTAGAAGCCGGCGCACCGCGCGCACGCCGGCATAAGAACGCCCGCGACGACGAGGGTGCGGGCGGGTAGCTGGTGGCATATTTCGCCGAAGAGGGCGCGTATCATCTCGAGCGGATTACGGCGTTCACGCCGTCGCGGAGCTCCCGCGCCGCCGCCGCCGCGGCCTCGGGCCACCCGCCCCCCCGCTCCCGCCACGCGCCCGCGACGCTCCGGCTCGCCGCGACCAAGGCGCCCAAACCCCGCTCATCGAACGCGGGGCCCAGCCGCGCGACGTCCGCGCCCTGAGCGCCCACGCCGGGCAAGAGGAAGAACTGCGCCGGCATCAGCTCGCGCAGGCGGCCTATCTCGTCCGGATACGTCGCGCCCACGACCGCGCCCACCGCCGAATACCCGGCCTCCCCCACGAACGCGGCGCCGACTTCGGCCACGAGCGCGGCGACCCTCTCGTAGACCTTATCGCCGGCCGGCGTCGTTATGTCCTGGATATCGCCCGCCGACGGGTTGGACGTCTTCACGAGGACAAAGAGGCCGGTGCCGTTTTCCGCGGCGACCTCGGCGAACGCGTCGAGGGTGTCGCGGCCCAGATAGGGCGAGACCGTAACGGCGTCCGCCGCCAACGGCGCGCCGGCGGCGAGGTAGGCATCCGCGTAGGCGCGCGATGTATGGCCTACGTCGCCGCGCTTCACGTCGAGAATTGTAACGAGGCCGGCGTTCCTTGCAAGGGCAAGGTGTTCCACCAAAGTGCTTACGCCCGCGGCGCCGAGCCGCTCGTAGAACGCCGATTGGAACTTTACCGCCGCCGCGGCCGCCGCGACGGCGCCGATGAGGGCCGCACCGAACTTAGCCGTCGCCGCGGCGTCATCGAGCTCCTTCAACTCGGCCGGGAAGAGCGCCGGCGCCGGGTCACAGCCGACGCATAGTCGGCTGTCCGTCGCGAGGATGCGCGCGCCCAGGCGGTCGGCGAAGTGGCGCGCCGGCGTCATTGGGCCTTGGCGTCCGCGGCGACGATGGCCGCGGCGAGCTCTTGGGGCGAGGCCGTCGCGGTCCCCACCTTCGCGACGACGACGGAGGCGGCGAAGTTGGCGAGTTGGGCCGCGGCGAGGTGTCCCGCGCCGGCGGCCAGCGC
>CAZJNB010000375.1:0-1599 GCA_964547385.1 uncultured bacterium | reverse complement strand
GGGCCCCTCTACCGTGGCAAGCCGGTCGCCGTCGTGGGCGGCGGCGACAGCGCCGTTAAGGAGGCCGTCTACCTAACGAACTTCGCGAGCGCCGTCCACGTCATCCACCGCCGCGACCGCTTGCGCGCCGAGAAGGTCATCCAGGAGAAGGCCCTCGCCAACGAGAAGATAGAATTCGTTTGGGCCACCGTCGTTACCGAGTTGCTCGGCGACGCCGAGAGCGGCCTTACGGCGCTGAAGCTGAAGAACGTCAAGAGCGAGGAGGAGCGCGAGCTCGCCGTAGATTGCGTCTTCCTCTACGTGGGCGTCATCCCCAATACCGATATGGTAAAGGGCTTGGTGGCGCTCGATAAGGCCGGCCTAATAATCACCGACGCCGAGATGCAGACGGACGTCCCCGGCGTCTTCGCCGCCGGCGATTGCCGTTCCAAGAAGTTCAAGCAGGTCGCGACCGCCGTCGGCGAGGGGGCCGCCGCGGCCTTCGCCGCCTACGAATACCTTACCGGCGGGCCTTATGGGGAGAAGGGCTAAGGTGCCTTACGCCCTCAAGCTCGTCCTGGGGCTGCTGCTCGGCGGCGGCATCGGCGTCGGCGTTTCCTACCTGGCGCGGTGCACCGGCTCCACCTGAGCGACGGCCAACCCGTGGATAACGGGGATAATCGGGGCGGTAGTCGGTTTGATGGTCGCGGTGGGGACGCGCTGAGGTGAAGAAGCTCGCCGCCGCCATAGTGCTCGGCGCCGCGGGCTTCGCCGCGGGTTTCTTCTTCCACCAATATATGCTCGCGCCGCGCAACCTCGTTACGTGAGCGAGCGCGGGCTCGCCCTGGGTTACCGGGGCGATCGTCGCCGCCGTAGGCGTGGTCGCCGCGTTGATGATGAGGACGAAATAAGAAAGAACGCCGGCTCCGCGCCGGCGTTTATTATCGCGGTTGAGGGTTATTTAATCTTCTAAGCCGTACCTGCTCGCCTCCAACACCACCATTTTGTCCCACTGGCCGAGGCGCTCGGCCGCGGCGTTCATCAACGCCCGCGCGCTGAGGTCGACGCCGAAGAGGGCCGCGGCGAACGCGTCGGCCTCCGCGGCCTTGGCGCCGGCGACGACCAGCCCCAGGCCCTCGACGTCGTCGTAGCGGTCGCCCCAGGGCGTCTGGAGGGCGCCGCCGCCGTGAACGCGGACGACGTGGTTTATACCTTCGCAAACGCCGATGATATTGAAATACGCGCCGTAGAGGAGGTGGACGTCTATAACGGCGTCCGGGAGGCGTTCGTGGTAGGCGCCGCGGTTCGGCTCGGGAATGAGGCCGAACATATTTTTGAGCGAGAGGCTGAACGCGTCTTCCGGCTGCGTCGCGTCCGGGACCTTTACTCGGGCGAAGCTCAAAAGCGGCCGGCCTCGCCATTCTAAGAGCTTGGCCGGCAACGCGCCGTAGAGCTCATCGAATACTAAGTTGTTCCCTTTTTTATTTCGCGCGGCGCGGACCTCTTCCTCGGGCGCGAGCCGGCCTTCCCATATTTCATCGGTGACGTTGATATATGTGACGTCGTCGCGCGCGAGGACCGCGTCCAGGCCGAAGCGCTCGAAATACGCCTGTTCCTGCT
>CAZJNB010000374.1:0-1608 GCA_964547385.1 uncultured bacterium | reverse complement strand
ACAATTCTATGACCAAAAGACTTCACATTTAGCTATGATGGTGCCGCCGCTCGAGGTCGGACGGATACTCGCTTAGCGGCAATCCTCAAAAGACCTATGAACTCACGCGAACGCTTTCTCGCCGCCTGCCGGCGGCAACCGGTTGACCGGCCGCCGGTCTGGCTTATGCGCCAGGCGGGCCGCTACCTCCCGGAGTATCGGGCCTTGCGCGGACGTTACTCCTTCGAGGACCTATGCCGACGCCCGGAAGTAACGCTGGAGGCGGTCCAACAGCCGTTACGCCGCTTCCCGTTGGACGCCGCCATCCTCTTCTCCGACATCCTCGTCGTCCCGGCGGCGATGGGCCTGAACGTCTCCTTCCCGGAGGGCGGGCCGGTCCTGGCGCCGCGGGTGGACGGCAAGGCCGCGCTCGCGCGCGTCGTCGCGCCGGACGTGGCGACCGCGCTCGGCTACGTCGCCCGGGCGCTCGACGTTATCCGGGAAGGAATCGGCCCCAAGCTCGCGCTCATCGGCTTCGCCGGCGCCCCCTACACGCTGGCCGCCTATATGGTGGAGGGCCGCGGCTCCCGGCGCTTCGCCGCGATTAAAGCGTTGGCCTACCGCCAACCCGAAGTTCTCGACGAGCTCCTCAGCCGGATAACGGACGTCGTCGTAGGCTACTTACGAATACAGCTGGCGCACGGCGCCGATTGCGTTCAGCTCTTCGATACCTGGGCGGGGGATTTGGGCCCGGGCGACTTCCGCCGCTGGGCCCTGGCGCCGGTCCGACGGATTACCGCGGCCCTCGCCGACGCCGGCGCGCCCATAATCTACTACGTCAACGGCGCCGCGGCCCACTTCGACGCTATGTTGGAATCCGGCGCGCACGTCCTCGGCGTCGACTGGCGGCTCGGCTTGGAGGAGGCCCGCCGGCGCGCGGCCGGCCGGGTGGCCCTGCAGGGCAACTTGGACCCGGCCGAGCTCCTCGGCCCCGAGGAGCGTATCCGCCGCCGCGTCCGCGAGCTCCACGCCCAGATGGACGGCCAGGCCGGCCACGTCTTCAACCTCGGCCACGGCGTCCCCCCCGACACCCCGGTCGCGGCCGTCGCGGCCTTCGTTGACGAAGTAACCCGCTTAGGAGAATAGCCAGCTATGTCGCCAACGCCGAGCGCCGTTCCGCCCAACCCGGCCCGCATCCCGCGCGAGCTCCTAAGCCGCTACACGACCCGCGGCCCGCGCTACACGAGCTACCCCACCGCGCCCCACTTCCGAACCGACATCCCGCCCGAGGCGATATGGGAACGTTGGGCCGCCGGCAACGGCGAGAGGCCGCCGCGGGACCTGTCCGTCTATATCCACATTCCTTTCTGTCGCCAACGGTGCCACTACTGCGGATGTTACACGAACGTCGCCGGCGACGCCCGCCGCGCGGACCCCTACCTCGACGACCTCAAGGCAGAGTTCGCCCTCTTCGCCCGGCACGTCGACTCGGCCCGGGCCGTCCGCCAACTCGCGCTCGGCCGCGGCTCGCCCCCCTTCCTCACGCCGGACCGCCTCGAGCGATTGCTGCCCTCGCTCGCCGCCGTCTTGACGCTCGCCGCCGTCGCCGTGGTCTCCGTCGAGGTCGGC
>CAZJNB010000373.1:0-1611 GCA_964547385.1 uncultured bacterium | reverse complement strand
GCCAGCAATATAGTCTTATAGAGGAAGGAGATATGTTCGAAGAAGACGCGTTCGACTTGCTCGAAGGTATCCGGTGTGGCCATATTTCCTCCCGCGGTCTATCGCCGCGTCCAGTTACTACTGCCCTTCATTATACACGGCATGGTGGTAGTTGTCAAGCCCCACGTTAGCCCGCGGGGACGAAAATTCGGACGTGGGCGTCCTTTCGTATCCGGGCGGCCTCTTCGGCCAAGAGGCGTCCTATCTCGGACCGGACGTAACGGTAGAGGACCTCGTTCCGGTAGCGGGGGAAGAGCGCGGCCGCGGCCGCGCGGCCGGCCGGCGGCCGGGCGACGAAGAGAGAGACGTGTCCGTAAAAATACTCACGGAGCGCCGGTTCGTCGGCCTTAATCCGGGGGTAGATATATAAATCTATGTATTTGGCTATCGTAATCTCTTCCGCCAAGTAGGCGCGAAAGGTCGCCGCGTTCGTTGCCTTATTGGGCCCACGGGCCTTCGCGGCCAACCTCGCCGCCCGGCTCACCTCGGCGTCCGTCGCGGCGAGCGCCTTCGCCCGCGCCAGCTTGAGGACCAGCCGCCGCGCCACCAACGCGTCGACGTCGGTCCGCAGCGCCGCGCCGGCGCTCAAACGGCCGTAGGCGGCGATGACGTCGCGGTCCGTAATGGCGGCGCCGCCGACCTTCGCGAGCGTCGCGGCGCCGGCGGGCAAGCCGCCGCCGAGCGCGAATAAGGCGACGAAGAATAACTTCCGGCTCGTTTTCAGCGCGGGTATAGCGGCGCCTCCCGGGGAGAACGTTCCGCAAGCGTCGGCAGAACATCCGGCTTTTGCCAACAGGAGCCGTAGTCGAAGAGGACGACGCCGTCGATGGGGGCTTCGCCGAGGCCGGCGACGGTGGCAGCGGTATAGGGCGCGTCGTGGTTGAAGGTCCCGACGCCGAGGAAGAGGCGGCCGTCGCCCCGGCGCCGCGGCGCCACCCTCTCGGCGAGCGACGTGAGCTTCGCGGCGTCGCCCCAATAGGTCATCGGCACGAGGGTATCTACTACTGAGCCGTCCTCGAGCCAGCCGAGCCAGTCCTGGCCCACGTAGCGATACGCGTATTCGGGGTTGGCCCACACCGCCGCGGAGACGTCCGCTGCCGGCCGGACTTCCTTTACGGCCCGGCGTGCCGCGGCGACGACGCGCGTAACTTGCGCGGCGCGCCAGTCGAGCCACTCGAGCGTTTGGAGGTCGAACCAGCGCTTCGCGAGGCCGTCGAAACCGGCGGCCGGGCGAAAGACGTCGTCGCCGAGTTTGTGGTAGCCGAGCAATATGGGGTCGGCGCCGCCGCGTTCTTTGAGATAGGTCTCCCGTATCTTCTTGCCGTAGCCGAAGCGGTAGTTGGGATAGCGGATGAAGTCCAGGTGGACGCCGGCGACGGCGTAGTCCCGGGCGACCTCGGCGGCGACGCCCGCGAAGTAATCGGCGAACGCCTTCTCGCCCGGGTCAATATACCACCCCTCGGTATCGGCGCGCGCCATCTCTCGCTTGCTGTAGCGCGTCAGCCGCCGGCCGTCCCGGCCGACCGCGAGCCACGCCGGGTGGCGGTTCGCGATATGCCCTTTCATCGGCGG
>CAZJNB010000372.1:0-1619 GCA_964547385.1 uncultured bacterium | reverse complement strand
GGCGATGAAGAAGGGTAACCTCTCGCTGTGGGAGGCGGCGTATTGGCGCGAAGCCGCCGGCACCGCGGCCGGGACGCCGGCTCTATCGGCCGAGGCGCAATGACCACGCCCGACGTAGAATGCCTGTTGTGCCCCAAGCGCTGTGTCCTCGCGGCCTACCAGCGCGGCGACTGCCGCGTTCGCGTGAACGTGGACGGAAAGCTCTTCACCCTCGTCTACGGCAAGCCCTGCACCGCCCACGTCGACCCCATCGAGAAGAAGCCGCTCTTCCACTTCCTCCCGGGGACCGCGATATACTCCATCGCGACCGCCGGCTGTAACCTCCACTGTAAGAACTGCCAGAACTGGGAGATAAGCCAGACGAACCCGGAGGACGCGCGGAACTTCGACGCCGAGCCGGCGCGCGTCGTCGCCGACGCCCAGGGGGCCGGCTGCATCTCGGTGGCCTATACCTACGCGGAACCGGTGGTGTTCTTCGAATACGCCCTCGCCGCGTCGCGCCTCGCCCGGGCCCGGGGCCTCAAGAACGTGATGGTAACCGCCGGCTACATCGAGCCGGAGCCGCTGCGGGAGATATGCGCCGTAACCGACGCCGCGAACGTGGACCTGAAGGCGTTCTCGGACGACTTCTACCAGAAGATATGCGACGCCCGGCTCGCGCCGGTACTGAAGGCGCTCACCGTCTACCGCGAGGAGGGCGTCTGGCTCGAGGTTACCAACCTCATCATCCCGGAGCTTAACGACGCGCCCGCCGGCATCAGGAAGCTGTGCCGGTGGGTCCACGACAACCTCGGCGCGGAGACGCCGCTCCACTTCTCGCGCTTCTACCCGATGTATAAGCTCGCGAACCTATCGCCGACGCCGGTCGCGACGCTCACGCGCGCGCGGAACATCGCCCTCGACGAGGGCTTAAAGTATCCCTACGTCGGCAACGTCCCCGGGCACCCGGGGAACAACACCTATTGCCCGAGCTGCGGTCGGGCCGTCGTCGAGCGCCACGGCTTTCAGATTCTCGCCTATAACCTCGACGGCGACAAGTGCCCGAACTGTGGCGCACGCGTCGCCGGCGTCTGGGCGGAGCCCCCCGCGGGCCTCGTCTGGCGGATGTAACTTAGGGAATTAACCCGAAAGGAGTTCGTATGACCCAGGGAACGGGACAGAGCGGCGGCCAGAGCCGCGACGACGAGCAGAAGGGCGCCCGGCAAGTGAGCGGCGGCCAGGGCGCCGGGACCGGCCAACAGGCCAGCGGCGCCGGCAAGCGCGACGAGCCGACAAGCGGCGGCCAACAGGCGAGCGGCGCCGGGAAAACCGTCGAGCCGAGCGGCGGCGGCCGGAGCTCGGGGCAACAGGCCGGCACCCCCTCGGGCGGCGGCGGGAAAGGCCGCGCCGGCTGCGGCAGTTCGGTAATGGCGCTCATCACCCTAACGTTAGGCGTGGCCTTCGGCGTCATCGCCCTCGCTCAGGCCGTCTTTTAGCGGCAACCCTTCTTAACCGTCTCGACCGCCGTCGTCTTCCCCACGCCGCGGCGGAATAACCGCCCGCCAAAACGGGCGGTTTCTTACACGGGAATGCCGCCGTTGCGTATTTGCCGGTATAAATACTCCCCGGGCGAATTTGCT
>CAZJNB010000371.1:0-1627 GCA_964547385.1 uncultured bacterium | reverse complement strand
CGGACGTCAGGACGGCCAAGATTCGAGTATGCTCGGTCGCCGACCTTTTCGGGAAGGCTATTGAGGCGATCAATCGTAACCAATCGGTGAGCAAGCTTTTCGTCGGTGGCTAAGTTCAGGTTGATGGCGCGGTTGGCGCCTACGGTCCTTCTCGGCGCGCTCTACGTCGCCTCTTCCGCCACGGTCGCCGCGGCGAAGGCGAAGAAGCCGCCGCAGGACATAGATTTCCTTATAGACATTTTGAAGAGCGGCGACGTTCAGGAACGACGGAGTACGGCCCAAACCCTCGGCGTGATGGGCTTCGACGTCGCGACGCCCGCGCTGATAGCGGCGTTGGACGACAGCGACACCAAAGTTCAGCTCCTCGCCGCGGAGGCGTTGGGGAAGATAGGCGACCCCCGCGCGGTCGAGCCGCTCTTGGCAAAGTTGCCCTACGCCGAAGCGGGGGTGAAGCGCTTCATCCTCGGCGCGTTGGGGAAGCTGGGTGACGCCCGGGCGCTCGAGCCGATGGTAACGACGCTTGGCACCGCGGCCGAAGGCGACGTGCGCGCGAGCGCGGCTTATGGCCTGGGTGAGCTGGGCGACGCGGGCGCGGTCGAGCCGCTGGTCGCCGCCCTCGACGACGACTACAAGTGGGTCCGGCTGGAGGCCTGCGGCGCGCTGGGGAAGTTGAAGGCTGCGGCGGCCCTCGCCGCGTTGGCGCGCGTCGCCGCGGACGACGAGGACGAGCAGGTCCGCGCGAGCGCGGCGAAGGCGTTGGCGGCGATACGAGCGGAATAAGGTAATCATTTCCCGTCGTCACGCCGGCCGCGAAGGCGGCCTTTTTTTATTGGCGTCGGCGGACGTCGGCCTCGGGCGGGCCGGCGCGCGAGCGGAGCTCGGCCTCGAGGAGAGCGACCGTCTGGGCCATCCGGACGCGCTCGTCCTCCAGCCGCGATATCCTGATGGAGAGGTGGAACGTTACGAGGAGGAGGAACAGTATCCCCAGGAAGAATACCGCCGACGGCGTATAGACCACGCCCAGGAACGGCGCGACGACCTCGACGAGCGGATAGAACAACGTCGCGATAACGGCTATCGCCGCGGCCAGTATCCACAGGACCGACTGGGTAACGCTGAGCCACCGCGCCCGGACGACGAGGACCACCATAACCAAGATGCCGGCGGCGATTGCGATAACGACGGGCGATATTCCCTGGCCCATACCTACCTCCTTGCGGTGGCGATGCTCTTTCGCAACGCCTCGACGAAGACGGCGACGAACGCCCGGGGCGGATACCATAGCGTCCGGACGAGCGTCGTCTTCGACTTGCCGTAGCGCCGGGGCCGCATCACGACGGCGAGCTCGCGTATCCGAAGCCCGGCTTTCTTCATCGCGAGGACCGCCTCGGCGTCCGGGAACTCCGGCGGGAAGTTGTCGCCGAGAATAGCCATCGCCCGGCGGTTGAACGCCCGCTGACCCGAGGTTACGTCGGTGAACTTCTGGCGGGCCAGCGCGCTTGTTACGACCGAGAAGAGCCAGACGCCGAGCCGGCGAAGGGCGCCGCCGCGGTAGCCGCCTGGGCCCAGATACCGCGAGCCGATGACGACGTCGGCTCGTTGTTCTTCGATGGCGCGGCACATCGGG
>CAZJNB010000370.1:0-1657 GCA_964547385.1 uncultured bacterium | reverse complement strand
GCCAAGCTAACTTGCCGCCAAGGCCGGTACGTCCGGCCGTTCGATATCAAAGAAGGGCCGCCCGCAGGGCGGCCCCGATGGCTAACTATTACTTTCGACTTATCGAACCATCGCCGCGCGGAAAAGGCCCCGCTAAGCCGCCTTCTTCAACGACACCAACTGCGGCAAGTTCCGGTATAGGCCGGCGTAGTCCAGGCCATAGCCTACGGCGAAGACGTCGTCGGTCTCGAAGCAGACGTACCGCAGCGGCACCTCGACGCGTTGCTTCGCGGGTTTATAGAGGAGCGCACAGACGGCGACGCTACGGGGTTCCCGAATGCGCAGATGGTCCGCCAGGAACGCCGTCGTCAGGCCGGTGTCCACGATGTCCTCGACGATGAGGACGTCGCGCCCCCGGACGTTCACGCCCACGTCCTTGGTGAGAACGACCTCCTCGGTCGTCTCGGTGCCGCCGCCGTAGCTGACAAGCTCCACGAAATCCACGACCATCGGTAGATCTATCGCCCGGATGAGGTCGGCGACGAACACAAACGCGCCTTTCAACACGCCCACGACGACTAAGTCCCGGCCGGCGTAATCGGCCTTTACTTGCCGTCCGAGCTCGGCGACACGCTCGGCCAAGATGTCGGCGTCGTATATTACCTTCGCGACGTTATTATTATAATCCATATGCCACCCTTTCTCCATTCCGGTTCCGCGTCGCCGGCGGACCGCCGGGCCACGAACATTTCACGTAGATAGCCGGCGCGCCCGGCGCCGCGGCCGGCGCTTCCGCCAACGCTAACGCCGGCACCCAGACAACGTCCCCGCCCCGCACGAAAACCGGCCATCGCCGGCGAGCCGCCGCCGCCACTTTGGCGTCCACAAAGAGGTCCTGTAATTTTTTCCGGCCGCCCAAGCCGAGCGGACGGATATAATCGCCCGCCGCCCACGAGCGCACGGTAAGAGTTTCGCCCGCGAGCGCCCCGTCCAACCAGGCCTCGGCGACGCCCCTACCCCGAAGCGAGGCGGGCGCCCGTGCCGCCGTCGCCGTCACGACGATGTCGAGCGGCGGAAGCCGAAGTTCTCCCGGCACGTTTAAGGTCGCCGCCCACGCCGGGAGCTCCGGTCGCGGGCTCTCCTGCGTGAAGACGACCGCGCCGGACGGCCGCGAAACACGGACCCCCGCCGGCAAGCAAACCGTGCCGCCTTCCCCGAGCGCCAACACCGCGGCCACGTGCCGCCGCTCTAAGCCGCTCGCCGAGCCGACGAGCCGCCGGAACACCTGGCGGACCGCCCGCCCCCGCAGGACTTCCGGCAAGGCCGCGGGGAACGCCGCGGCGAGCCGTACCTCGCGCGCCGAAGTCGAGACGACGAAGGGGCTTAAAAGCGCCGCGGTTTGTCCTTCCCATAGCTTCTCCTCGGCGCGGGCGAGGGCGGCGAGCGCCACCAACGACGCGCGGGCACCCGGGGAGTGGACTTCCAGCACCGGTAGGAGGCGGTGCCGAACCCAATTGCGTCGAAACGATAAGTCTCGGTTGCTCGCGTCCTCCCGCCAGGATAGACCCCGGCGCTTGAGATACGCTATGACCTCGGGCCGCCGCCGCGCCAAGAACGGTCGGACCCACAGCCCCGTCGCCGGCGGCATCGCCGCCAGTCCCAACGTCCCGGCGCACCG
>CAZJNB010000369.1:0-1667 GCA_964547385.1 uncultured bacterium | reverse complement strand
CTGTCGACGTATTGGAACGCGCGCGCGAGGTAGTCGTGGCATTTCGTCTCGTCGCCCCGCTCGGCCCAGTAGCAGGCGATGTTGTAGAGAACGCGGGCGTCGTCCGGCGCGAGCTCTTCCGCGTGCGCGAATGCCTTTTCGGCCTCGGCGCGTCGCCCGAGACGGCTCAGGCATAACGCCCGGGCCGTATAGGCCACGAAGAATTTCGGGTCGCGGCGTATCGCCTCCTCGGCCGCGGCCAAGCCCTGCGCGGGCCGCCCGAGTTGCGCGAGCGTCAGGCTTCTCCCGGTGTGCGCGCGGGCGACGCCGGCGTCGAGGGCGATCGCCCGCTCGAGTAATTCAAGCGCGTCGCCGTAACGGCCTATGTAGAATAGCGACGTCCCTTCCGCGGTAAGCGCTTCCGCGCGCTCCCGCCGGGCTTCTTTGGCGAGCGGTTCTTTCATATATAACGCTATCTTCTTCCCTATATATATATACCCGAAAACCGGTGCCCGGTCAAGGGAACGTCAGCGTATGCGCCCGGCCGTCTCAATTTTAATATTGTCGGCGGCGGCGCGTTATTTTATACTCCTGCGTGGGGTGATATATATGCGGAAGGTTTTATGCGTAGCGGCAGCGGCGGCGGCTACTTTCGGCGCCGCGCGCGCCGCCGAGGTGTCCATCGTATCCTACGAGGACGGC
This sequence comes from uncultured bacterium, assembly GCA_964547385.1. GTDB lineage: Bacteria > RBG-13-66-14 > B26-G2 > WVWN01 > WVWN01 > CAZJNB01. The sequence continues at coordinate 986 of CAZJNB010000369.1, read as the reverse complement.
GAGCTCAGCCTCGCGCTCGCGGGTGCCGGGACCGTTACGGTTACGGCGCAGGTGGACTTCAAGTATATCTCGGCGAAGACGGGTTCGGAATCGCTCGCCCGGGCGGTATCCGAGCCGGTGAAGGTGAAGTTGACGGCGGAGGGGACGCCGGTAACGTTGCTCTTCCCGCCGCCCGAGGGCGCCCTCGTCGAGGTAGAGGCCGTCGTCTTCGTCAACGGCGTCGAGAAGGCCCGCGAGACGTTCTACTACTAAGCTCCGCGCCGCGGATACGTTGATGGTAACAGTGCGCAACTCACTCGGGCGGGTGCGGCGTTATGCGTCGGCGCTCGTCTGCTGGCTCGGCCGGTCGTTACGGGAACACCCGGCCGTCTGGGCCGCGGGCGTCCTCACCGTCTTCGCGGCGGCGATCCGGTTGGCCTACGTCGACTACGGCCTGCCGTATATCTACCATTGGGACGAGCCGGGGATCGTCAACGCCGCGCGCGAGATGCTCATCACCGGGAAGTTCTGGCCGCCGTTCTTCTACACGTATCCGTCGCTCTTAATAGACCTGCAGGCGCTGACGTCGGTATTCAGTTACCTCAAGGCGTTGGAGTCGTATCCGGCGTATGTGGATATCTCGGAGATACCTGTCCATTACTTCTATCTGGCCGGGCGAGTCGTCCAGGTTGCCTTTGGCGTCCTGGCGGTGTGGTGGACGTATCTTTTCGCCGCCCGGGTATGGCGGAAGCGGTGGTGGGGCGTGGCCGCCGCGGCGCTGGTCGCCGTCTCCCACCACAACATTTTCATCTCGCGCATTATTGGCGTGGAAGTCCCCTTGGCGACGCTCAGCTTGGGCGCGGCCTATTTTCTCTTCCGCTACCGCCAGGTTCTCCGCCGGCGCGACTTCTGGCTGAGCGCGGTCTTCTTGGGTTTGGCCGCGGGCGCGAAGCACAACGCGTTCATCCTGGTCCTGCCGGTCGGGCTTGCGCTCGCGGCGTGGCGCC
>CAZJNB010000368.1:0-1733 GCA_964547385.1 uncultured bacterium | reverse complement strand
CCGTACAGATTTGTTTGACGTCCACCGCAACCTCCGCGGCCGCGCCGGCCGGCGGACCGGCCGGATTATATCTCTTTCAACTTGATGGAATCGAGCCACGTCAGGAAGTCGTCGTCTTCTTTAACGAAACCACCATCGGGCGCCAATAATTCCCGCCGTTGGTAATGGTCGGGACGTACCGTTAAGTCCCCGCTAACTTCCTCCGGCGCCTCCACCGGGCGGCGGCCACCCGGGGCAACCCCGCCGGCTTCGCGGCGCGTCGTAATCTCAGCCTTTAGGTCCATTACGAAATCCTTCTCGGCCGCCGCGCCGCCGAAGCCCGGGCCCCCCGCTGTCGCCAATTCGAACTCGTCCGTCCCCACCGCGCCGGGCCGGGCCGCGACCGCCGAACGATAAACGCTCACGCCCATAGGCGACTCGAGCGGGAGAGCGATCGGTAGCTCGACTTCCAACTCGTCGGCGCCGGCTACGCCGGTAGTGCCGGCCGCGGCACTCAAGTCGAGTTCCCATACGGCGCTCTCGTGACCCGGGACGGTGAAGTCGTCGAAGGAGGTAAGGCCTACGGCCGCCGCTATCGCCTGCGCTAAGGTTATCTCCTCGAAACCTACGAGGGCTTCTTCCACGCCCGCGGCGACCTCTTGCCACAACTCCATCTCGTCGTGTTCCAACAACCCGGTAACCGCTTCGACCTTTTTAATGAGTTGAATAATCGAAGAGCCGTCGGGTGACGCTTCGCTCGCGATGAGTTTATTGACGTGTTCATAGGCTTCGCGCGCCGCCTGGTTGTTGGGTTCGCGGGTTATAACCTTCTCGACGATTTCCCGGGCGCGGACGAAAAGCCCTTGGTCTTCATATATCTTCGCGAGCGTCAACGTCGCGAGGTCCTCGGCGCTCGGGCGCTCCCCCTCGCCCGCGGCGGCCAGGCCAGCTTCCACCTTCGCCGCCCGCGCCGCCGACGCCGGGCGGGCCGCCTCGGGCGGCACGCCAACAACTGTTGCCGCGGGACGGCCGCCGAGCCGACTACCCTCCGTAAGTTTTTCTAAAAGCTCCAGCTTGTTCCGATACTCCTCGTTATCCGGTTCAAACTCGAGTATCTTCAAGTAATTTTCACGCGCGTCGGCGAAATAGCCGCGGTTCCGGAGTTCGTCCGCCAGAACGCCAAGTGCGGAAATATTATAGGGGTCGGTCGCGAGCACTTTATCGAGCTCCGCCCGGGCGGCGTCGAATTGGTCGAGGCCCAGGTAACACCTCGCGAGAAGTATGCGCGCGCTGAAGTAGTTCGGAAACGTCCCGAGCCCTTGGCGTAGAACATCGATAGCCCGGCGGAAATCCAATTTCCGCGCGTAGAAACTCGCCAGGCCGGCAAACACCAAGGCCGTCGGCTCGCGCGCGAACAGCTCTTCGTATCGCTTTAACTTCGCTTCGTCTCGAGGGCTTAACCGTGCCATATTCTTCCGAGCGGCTGTGTTACGCCTTTTCCACCCATTCCTTTATAATGACATCCAGTATAAATTAACGTTCTTCTTATAGTCAAGATAAAAACGGCCCGACTTTCTTTATCGCGCGCCCCCACCGCCGCCCGGTATTAAAGGTCGGCCGTCCATACCGCCACCGTCTATCCCCAAAACTCCGGCCGCGGTGGCGCCAACGTCGGCGATGGTAGCGTTTGCGGGTAACGTCTTCGGGACCCCGCGGGCCGCGAGCAATATCATCGCCCGGGCCGTATGTTCCCC
>CAZJNB010000367.1:0-1761 GCA_964547385.1 uncultured bacterium | reverse complement strand
CGAAAGCCCAGCAAAACAACACCACTGTTAAAGGTGTTGTTAAAACCCCTTGGGGAAAAAATCACAACACCCCCATACGCACCCCCGCATAATCTCGACGCTGAGACGGTCGTGTGTCGGCGGGAGGTTAGCGATGACCGTGGCCGCGGGCAACGCCGCCAACGTCGGCACGAGCCGCTTCCGCGGCCGCGGCGGCGCCCCCGCCGCAGGCGTGATACCCACGAACGCGTCGCCCTCGTAGGCCGGCTCGTAGAGCGCCGGGATATATATCCCCTCGACTTCGGCCAGCGCCGCCAGCCGCTCGCGGCGCGGCGCCCGTCGCCGTCGGGCCGCGACGAGCGCCGAGGCTACGTCGCCGATAAGCTCTTCCCCCTCGCCCAACGCTACGGCGTCGAGAAAGTCGGCCATCGGCTCGGCGTTGAACATCGCCTGGCCGCCGCCGATGACGAGGGGGTCTCCCTCGCCGCGGTCGCTCGCGCGGAGGGGAACGCCCGCGAGCTCGAGCATCATAAGGGCCGTCGTGAAAGCCAGCGGCGTCGCGAACGAGAAGCCGATTACGTCCGCCGCGTCCAGGGGAAGACCACCCTCCAGCGATGCCAGGGGGACGCCGCGCTGGCCGAGCTCTTCCGCCATATCCGGCCACGGCGCGAAACACCGCTCCGCGGCGACGCCTTCCATCCGCGCCAGCGCCGCGTAGAGGTTCCCGAGCCCCCGGTGGCTCATCCCGATTTCGTAGACGTCCGGATAGCACAGGACGACGCGGACGTCGCCCGGGCGCGCGGGCGCCGCGGCGCCGACTTCGCCGCCGATGTAGCGCGCGGGCTTCTCCACGAGCGGCAGAACGTATGCGAGAGGGTGCTCCATAAGGCGGAATATTTTTATTATAACACGGGCGCGGCGAAACGATAGTTGAAATCGCCGCCGTTTTAGCGTAATATAGTGGACCTTTAAGAGGCCGCCGGTCGGCGGCGTCTACTTCGTATCGGAGGCACCGTGGAGAACAAGTATATCTACTACTTCGGCGACGGCGCCGCGGAAGGCACCGCCAAGATGAAGAACCTGCTGGGCGGCAAGGGCGCCGGCCTAGCGGAGATGACCAACATCGGCATCCCGGTCCCCCCCGGCTTCACTATCACGACGCGGGTGTGCATCTACTATTACGAGCACGACGCGTTCCCGCCCCGGCTGAAAGACGAGCTGGAGCTCCAGCTGGGCCGGCTCGAGCAGGCCTTGGGACGCCGCTTCGGCGACATCGACAACCCGCTCCTCGTGTCCGTTCGCTCGGGCGCGCGGGTCTCTATGCCCGGGATGATGGACACCGTCCTCAACATCGGCCTGAACGACAAGACCGTCGCCGGCCTCGCCCGCCAGATGGGCGACGCGCGGCCGGTCTACGACTCCTACCGCCGCTTCGTCCAGATGTACGGCGACGTCGTCCTGGGGATGAAGCCGGAGGGCGACCGCGACGTCGACCTCTTCGAGGAGCTCCTCGAGCGCGCCAAGGAGAAGAAGGGCGTGAAGCTCGACGTGGAGCTGGACGCCGAGGCGTTGCAGGAGCTGGTAGGGACGTTCAAGGCGGCGGTTAAGGAGCGCACCGGCGCGGACTTCCCGGAGGACGCCCACGACCAACTGTGGGGCGCCATCCGCGCCGTCTTCTCCTCGTGGAACAACCCCCGCGCGATTGAATACCGCCGGCTGAACAACATCCCCGACGATTGGGGAACGGCGGTCACCGTGCAGGCGATGGTCTTCGGCAATATG
>CAZJNB010000366.1:0-1762 GCA_964547385.1 uncultured bacterium | reverse complement strand
GCACGGACGTCGCGACGAAGAAGATGGTGGTGGCGCGTTAACGCCGGGGCGCCGAGACTCGAGTAGAAGAAAGCCCCGCCATAAGGTGGGGCTTTTTTACGGTGCCGTTTGCAACAGAGGCCGCCGAGGAGACGTAGAAATAAGGATTGACAATAATCCGCGCCGGTGTTAGAGTAGCGAAGGAGGTAGAGAGAAAGCCGCCCGCCGGCGGCGTATGGAAAGCTGAATATTAGCTCGGCGCGGACGGAAGGCGGTGAGAAGCCGCCGCGGCCCCGCCACTGTAAGCGGTTACGAACGTCGGCTATAAGCCACCGGTAACACGGGAAGGCGCCGGCCAGTAGGGTGACCCGCAAGCCAGGATATGTTGTGCCGAGCGTTTTGTCTCCGGTTTCGGCCGGATAAAATCCTTCGACGGGAAGGGCGACAAAGTGCCTAACTATGTTTGGCCGACCGTCGGGTCGGCTTTTTTTCGGGCCTTTCTTAGGCGGCGTATTCCCTCTATATTGTTTGTAGTGGCGTTGGCTCTCTCGTGCGGTAAGGTCGAGAGAAAGCGCGACGTCGCGGCCGGCCGGCGGGTAACCGACGACCTCGGCCGCGAGGTCGACGTCCCGCTCGAGCCCCGGCGTATAGTCTGCACCTCGCCCGAGCTCACCGAGATATTGTTCGCGGTCGGCGCGGGCGACCGCTTGGTGGGCGTCGCCCGGGGGTGTGATTGGCCGGTCGCCGCCCGCAAGCTCCCGGTCGTGGGCGACTTCTCCAACGTCTCGGTGGAACGTGTAGCCGCGCTCGAGCCCGACCTCATCTTCACGACCGGTCACGAACAGGAGCGTATGGTTGCCCAACTCGGGAGGTTGGGCGTTCCGACGGTTGCGTTCCTGGCGCCGGACGTCGCGGGCGTCCGTAAGAACATAATGGCGGTTGGGTCTCTCGTCGGCGAAGAGGAGAAGGCCGCGGCGGTCGTGGCGGAACTCGACAACGATTTGGCCCGGGTGGCGGCTGCGGTAGCGCGCGTTCCGCGCGGGAGCAGGCCGCGCGTCTACTTGGAGATAAGCCCGTCGCCGCTTATGACGGTGGCCGAGGGGTCTTTCGTTCATCAGGCCATCGTCCTCGCCGGCGGCGTGAACATCGGTGCGGACCTTCCCCGGCCTTATTCGCGCATCGACGCCGAAGAGGTAATCGCCCGGGATCCGGAAGTGATCATCTTATGTCATAAGGGGACGGCGGCGGACGTGGCCGCGCGGACCGGGTGGAGCGGTATCGCCGCGGTGCGCGCGGGTCGTATTTATAATATCAACGCGGACTTGGTCTTGCGCGCGGGGCCGCGCTTCGGGAAAGGCGTCGGCGTCCTTCATAGGTATTTCTACGCGAAACCTCGGCGTGAAGGAGCCAAGTAGATGGGTCATAGGGGACGGACTATTTTAACGTTGGCGGCGTTTTTAGCGGTGGCGTGTTCGGCCGCGGCGTTAGTGGGGCCGGGTCTTGGTATCGGCGCGTCGGCGCGCGCGCTGGCGTCGTTCGTCGCGGGCGGCACCGTCCCCGCCGAGGCCTACGCGATCCTTACTTATCGGTTGACGCGGCTTGCCGCCGCGGTCTGCGTCGGCGTGGCGCTTGCGACGGCTGGGACCGCGCTCCAGGCGCTATTACGCAACCCGCTGGCGGACCCGTATATATTAGGGATAGCGGCCGGCGGTGGCTTCGGCGCCGCGGTCGCGATGGCCCTCGGCTTGGGCGCCGGCGTCGCCTCGCTATCGGCGGTCAACGC
>CAZJNB010000365.1:0-1781 GCA_964547385.1 uncultured bacterium | reverse complement strand
CTTCTTCATCGCCTTCTCGAACGCCCTCTTGCGCGCCGCTTCCTCCGCGGCGCCCGGGTGGCTCTCGCGCGTTACGCCGCGGACGCCGAGGAACGTCGCGAGCGCGAGCGTCGCCGCGACGAGGACGACCAACGTGATGTTAGCTTTGCTTCTCATTAAGGCCGTCGACGATGCGGATGACGTCGGCGACGTCGTCGATGACGTAATCCGTCTCGTAGCAGAACTCGCCGCTGGTGTCGCCGTAACGCGCGTAGACGGTCTTTATCCCCAGCGCCCGCGCGCCCTCGATATCCCGCCGCGGCCAGTCGCCCACCATCAACGCCTCGTCGGCGCGCGCGCCCAACGCCTTCAGGATGCGCTCGAACGGCTCCGGCGCCGGCTTGCGCGCCATCGTGTCCTCGTACGTTACGACCTCGTCGAAGATGTTGTGGAGTTGGAGGTAGGCGAGCCGGAGCCAGGCTTGGAGGCGCGGCGCGTCCGAGAGGATACCCAGCTTCACGCCGCGCTTGAGGAGCTCGATGAGCGTCGCGTTGACGTGAGGGTATAGCGCCAGCGTTCCCTCGCGCGCGCGCCGGTAGGCGACGACGCCCGCGGCGTGGACGCGGGGGTCCAGCTTCCCGGCGGCGCTGATGAGGTAGCGGTCGAAGACGCGCTGGTATTCGATTCCCTCCGAGGCGTAGACCTCGTTGATGCCGGCGATAACCTCTTTCTTGGTTTTCGGCAGGCCGGCGTCGATCATCGCCTCGGCCGCGGCCTCCACCGCGCGCTCCTTCATCTTCATAAAGTCGGTGAGGGTGTTGTCGAGGTCGAATATGACGGCGCGTATCATAGTTTACCAGGACGCCGGCGTGGCGGCGATGAGTCGGCTTAGGAGCGCCGCGATTTTGGCCCCCGGCGCTTGGGCGTTCGTGAGCACGTCGTCGTGGCTCACGCCCGCGCGGCCGGCGGCGTTCACCACCGCACCCAGCGCCAGGACCTTTAATCCCTGTTGCCGCGCGACCAGGACTTCGTTGGCGACCGACATCCCGACGACGTCGCCGCCCAACGTCGCGAGCGCTTGGGCTTCCGCGGCGGTCTCGAAGGCCGGGCCGGCGACGGCGGCGTAGACGCCCTCGCCGAGGACCCAGCCCAGCGTCGCCGCGGTCTCCTTCGCCCGGGCGCGAAGCTCGACGTCGTACGCCCCCGCGGCCGCGACGAAACGCGGGCCGAAGTCGGGATAGTATTGCCCGGCGAAGGGCGAGGCGGCCAGGAGGTTGATATGGTCGCGGAGGGAGACGACGTCGCCCGGCGCGAACTCTTCCCGCAAGGAGCCTACGGCGCCGGTGAGGATTACGGTGCTACAGCCTAACTTCGCGAAGAGCCTAATCGGCAGTGTTACGACATCCAACGGTATGCCCTCGTACGGATGGAGACGGCCGTCGCCGAGGACGAGAGGGACGTCGCCGGCGCGGCCGAAGACGAAGGCGCCGCGGTGCCCCTCTACCGTCGTCGCGGCGAGGAAGGGCACTTCGTCGTAGGCGACCTCGCAGGCGACGTCGAGCGCGGGCCGCGGTATCCCCGAGCCGAGGACGACCGCCAGCCGCGGCTGGAGCTCGCACTTGCCGCGGAGGTAGCGGTAGGCGATATCGACTTCCTTGGGCGTTACCATAACTCCACCTTTCGGTATATAATAGGATACGCGGCGGCGTTTTTCAAATAAATCGTCGTCGTCGCCTCGAGGCGGCGAATTTTCGTTTGACATCACCGTGGCCTTTTATTACTATGCGCGTTGCTGAAGGGAG
>CAZJNB010000364.1:0-1798 GCA_964547385.1 uncultured bacterium | reverse complement strand
CCCCTCCCCACCCCGACGCACTTCCGATCTGGAAGACGTTCCGGGGGCGGCGGGGGTCTTCGACGCCGGAAGTCTTCAGCGCCGGGATGACGTCGTGGTGGGTGAAATGGCCGCCGGCGGCGCCGCACCACACGTTGTAGCCGCGGCTATTCGCGACGAGGAGGTAGCAATCGAGCCGCCGTAAGGCCCGCCTAACCCGGGCGACGGTCAGATGATAATTGCCGGTGAGGAAGACGGGCGCCCGCCGGTCCGGCGCGCCGATCTTAATCAGACACCTTTTTGCCCTGAAGGGAACGAGCCGCAATAGCGTCTCGACGACGTTGGCCAATATATAAGGCAAGAAATTCATTCCGGGGCGGTCCCCCCCTTGCGCGCAACCACTTCCACGAAATCCTCCGTCCGGCTCGAGCGCGACGAGACCACGACGAAACCCGCCTCCCCTATCCGCACCCGTAAATCCTTTACCGCGGTCGTGGTCGTCTGCGTTAGGAGGTACGTAATCGCGGCCAACGGTAAACGCAAGAGCAAGACGAAAACGCGCTTCCAAAACCTCTTCGGCCTAACTTCGTCCGCCACGAGGAGGAGGCCGCCGGCCTTCAATATCCTATTTACTTCCCGCAAGGTGTAGCGTAACTCGTCCGCGCTAAGCTCCGAGAAGCAGAGGCCGCTCGTGACGACGTCGTAGCTCTCGCCCCCTTCGGCGCCGAGCTCGGCGACGCCGGCCTCGGCCAACTCCACCCTTCCCGCCAGCCCGGCCGCCGCTACACGCTCTCGCGCGACGGCTAACATTTCAGCGTTCACGTCGATAGCTTTCACCCGCGCGCCCCGGCGCGCGGCCCGCAGCGTTAATGCGCCGGTCCCGCAGCCGAGGTCGAGAACCTTCTGCCCCTCTTTTATATAGGCCGCCAAGCGCTCGTAGGCCCGGGCCAACCGCCCCCACGTGAGGAGCCGAATGCCGCGGTCGTAACGGTGCGGCGCGGACTCGAGTATTTTCATTAAGATGTATGTGCTCATACGTTTACCCGGGCCCACTTACGGCGGCGCCGGCGCGCCTTATTATTTCCTCGCGCCTATAACCAGCGTCGTCCCGAAGTCGGTGTCGACGCGTTCGATGCCAGCTAAGCCGGCGGCCTCCATCCAACCGCGGACTTCCCTCTCGGTATAAGTGTCGCCCGCGGGCGTCGCGACGAGCATATTGAGCGCAAAAAGCGCGGCCCACGCGGGCGCCGTCCGGCCCTCGTCTACGATGAACTCCTGGACGACGAGGCGGCCGCCGCAGTTCAAGGACGTCGCGGCGTTGGCGATGAGGGCCTCGTTCTCCGCAGGCGAGTTGCTGTGGAGCAGTTGCGACATCAAGACGAGGTCGAAGCCGCGCGGCAGCTCGTCCACGTTGGCGTCGCCCTCCACGACCTCAATCTTAGCCGAAAGGCCTTCGGCCGCGATATAACGCCGCGTCAGCGGCACGACATCCGGGAGGTCGAAGGCGACGGCGGTAAGGTCCTCCCGCGCGCGGACGAACGCCATCGCGTAGGCCGCGGAGCCGGCGCCCACATCCAGGACGCGGGCGACGCCTTTCAGGTCCACCAGACCCATTAACCGGGGGGCCCGGGCGGAGGCGAGGTAGTGCATCGCGGCGATGAAGGCCTCGGTCCGGCGCGCGCCCTCGTCGCCTCCCGGTCTCTCGAAAACGGACGCCCCGGCGCGGACGGCGCCCGTCAGCGTGCTCCACGTGTCCCACATATTGACGTAGTGGGCGAAGCTGGCCATATACGCGGGCTGTCCGGCGACCAAGTAGCGC
>CAZJNB010000363.1:0-1827 GCA_964547385.1 uncultured bacterium | reverse complement strand
GAGGAGGGCGCCGGCGCGGCTCTCGCGGCCGCTCAAGCGGGCGAGCTGGCCGTCCACGCCGTCCAGCACCTGGGCCGCGGCGGCGACCACGCCGGCGGCGACGCCGTGCCGCAGGGAGAAGAGGACGCCCGCCGCCGTCCCCAGCGTCGCCGCGGCGACGGTGAACATCCACGGCCTGGCGCCCGGGACCCTTCGGACCGCCAGCGTAACCGGCGCGCTCAGGTAGCGCTTAATCGCCCGGAGGAGGAACCGGTCCGTCGCCTTGTTGCGCCAGTCGAGCGGCCGGCCGTCCCAGGACTTCTTTAAGTCGCCGGCCATAGGCCCTCGGCCAAGTTCTCGTAATCCGGCCGCCGTCCTTCCAGATAAGCGTGGAGCGCGCGCGCGGCGACCGGAACGGCGAAGTCGGCGAAGAAACGCGTTACCGCGAGCTCGTCGTAGCTCACCGCGCCGCTCGGGCTTTTATAGTTGCCGCGGAGGACGCAGAACATTTGGCCGGCGCCCTCACGCCAGTCCGTCCCCGCGAGCTTTTCGACCTCGGGGCCTGCGGCGACGTGCCGGAGGGGGAGGGTGAGCTCGACTGCGAAGTCGGCGAGGAGCCGAGCGTAGGCGTCGAGGGCGACGCCGAGCTGGTTGACCTTTACGCGGCCGTCGTGCCGCTCGCGCTCGCCGGCGACGACGTTAGCACAGCCGAGCGCCCGCGCGAGCGGCACCCTGAGCGCGTGCAAGTAGAGGTGACAGCCCAGGCAGGGGGTATAGAAGCCAAAACGTTTTATAAGGGCGGTGGCGTAGCGGCCGCCGAGGACGTGCCACAGCGCGGGCGCGCCCAAGACGACCGGCGCGAGGACCTCCACTTCGGCGCCCCGCGCCTCGACTAGGCGCCGGAGGAGTCGGACCTTCTCGAAGGGGACCTCCCACTCGCCGACTTCCGTTCCGGTATAAGCGATGGCGGGGAGGAAGAGGTCGAAGCCGCCTTCGGCGGCGGCCCGCACCGCGGCGGCGATGCTGTCGCGGCCGGCGACCTCGACGATAGCCGGCTTCGCCGCCGCGGCGACGCGCGCGCGCGTCTCGGGCGGGAGCATCCACGCCGGGAACGTCGCGACGAGCTCCGGCTTGTCGCGGAGGATGTCTTGGAGGCGAGCGTTGAGAATAAGCGACTCCTTATGTCACCACGTCAGCAAGAACTTCACGACGACGTGGCCTGCGAGGCCGGGCCAGATACTGCCGGTCCGCTGTCTCAACGTTAGGCTAAGATAGCTGAGCGCTAGCGCTACGGCGCCGAACGCCGCGGCGTCCAGCGGGTTCATCCCGCGGAGCGTCGGCAGATACCACGCCGCGCCGCCGAGCGTGAGCGCCGCGAGGAGGACGTGGCGCGCCGCCCGTCCCAACCGTGGGCCCGCGGCGGCGAAAGTGAAGCCGAAGGTAAGGCCGGACCACAACAGCTCCCACGCCAGCGGCCCGAGGGTGAAGAAGAACGGCCCCTGGCCGGCGAACGGGTTCGTGAAGAGGGGGTGGACATAATTGAGGGCGACCGCGGCCGCGGCGAGCGCCGCGAGCGCGGCGTAGGCCCGGAGCGGTCCGGCGGCGCCGCGAAGGCGGGGGAGCCCTACGCCGGCGTAACGGGGGAAGAGGAAGACGCCGATGACGAGGAGGAAGCAGTGGACGGCGTAGTAGAGGCCGCGCGCGTTCAGGACGTCGGAGCGGTAGAAGTGAAGGCCCATCGCCCACGCGTAGTTCGCTCCCCGCCACACCGCGAAGCTGTAGCTGAGGGTGAGGAGGAGGACCGTGGCGACGGCGGCGACACGCGCCCAGCCGGGGAAGTCTTTTTGC
>CAZJNB010000362.1:0-1829 GCA_964547385.1 uncultured bacterium | reverse complement strand
ATTGCCGCGGCCGACCGCTCCGCCTCCCGACGGAGGAGAGCGCCCGCGTCGCGGCGCTGACGCGCTGGCTCGGCGCGCTCGACGTATATCCGGGATACGCGTAGCGGCGTTCCTAAAGGGGGTTCGGGAAATGAACTCGAAATGGTCCTGTTTGCTCGCAATCTCGGCGGCCGCACTCGCCGCCGCGGCGCCTGCGGCCGCGGATTGGTGGTACGCCGTCTACGCCGGCGACAAACATATAGGTTACCGCCACGTCGTCGAGAGTTCCGCGACGTTGGGCGGAGCCGTCGTTACCCGCTATACCGCGGTTACGGAGGCCCGCCGCGACAAGGTAGGCCGATATACGTTCAAAAAGACCGCGGACCGGTATATAGGCGCCGAGGGCATCGTCTATTACGCGGCGACTATAACTAAAAAAGATAAGGTAACAACTATTAAATCGTCAAAGACCGCGGACGGCTTCACCATTACTGTGACCAAAGGGGATAAGGGGGAGATTATAAAAGTCGCCGCGGCCGATTTTGACCTTATCGAGGCCGCGGAGGCGCTCGCGAAGTTGACGGCGCCCGGGAGTAAGCTCGAGGCCCGGGCCCTCGACCTCGAAACCGGCAAGGTCCGCAAGACCAAGGTGGAATACGTCGCGGACCAGACGCTGGAGGTCGCCGGCGAGAGCGTTCCGGTGAAGGTGCTCCAGGCCAAGGGCGGCCTGGGCGGCGCGACGTATTGGTTCGGCGAGGACGGAGCGGTCGCTAAATACGAAGGCGATAGCTCTTTGGGGAAGATAACAACGGTACTCACAAGCGCGGCTGGGGCAAGGCCGTAAGTTCCCTCTTTCGTAAAGGTAAAAGGTATTAATGGCCCACGCGTATACACCCGGTTTGAAAGTCGTCGAGATGATGGTCGTCCGCAAGGAGCGGCGCCTGCCGCTCGCGGGTGAGGTCCTCGTGAAGAAGGGCGACAAGGTTGGGGCTCAGGACGTCGTCGCCCGGACGTTCTTACCCGGCAACGTCGAGACCGTCAACGTCGCGAACAGGCTCGGGATGCCGCCCGAGGACATCCCCAAGTATATGACCGTCGCGAAGGGCGACAAGATAAGTGAGGGCCAGGTCATCGCGGAGATGAAACAGCTCTTCGGCCTCTTCACTTCCCGGGCGACCTCGCCGGTCGAAGGGACCATCGAGACCGTTTCGAACGTAACGGGCCAGGTCATTATCCGCGAGCCGCCGATGGCGGTCGCCGTAACCGCCTACTTGGACGGCGAGGTCGTGGCGGTTGCCGGCGACGAGGGCGTGGACATCCGGTGCGTGGGGACCTTCGTCCAGGGTATCTTCGGCATCGGCGGCGAAGCGCACGGCGAGATGAAGGCCGTCGCCGCGGCGCCTACCGAGGTATTAACGGCGGACAACATCGGGCCCGAATGCGAGGGTAAAATAATCGTAGCCGGGAGTATTGCGACCGCCGCGGCGTTAAAAAAAGCCATCGCGGTCGGCGCCGTCGGTTTTATCGCCGGCGGCTTCAACGATAGCGACCTCCACGACTTCCTTGGCTTCGACCTGGGCGTCGCGATTACCGGCCACGAACAGCTGGGCATCACCTTAGTAGTTACCGAGGGCTTCGGCGAGATGCCGATGGCCCGGGCGACCTTCGAGCTTTTAACCTCTTGTGATGGTATATACGCGTCGATCAACGGCGCGACGCAGATCCGCGCGGGCGTCATCCGCCCCGAGATTATCATCCCGCGTGAGGGCGTGACGCCGACGGCGGCACACGAAGCGGCCGATGGCTCCAACCTCGAGGTCGGCTCGCGCGTCCGCGTCATCCGCGAGCCC
>CAZJNB010000361.1:0-1833 GCA_964547385.1 uncultured bacterium | reverse complement strand
CGCGGGCCGTCAATATTGGTAACCGCCGGCGCCCGGGCGTTACGGTGAAAAGGCCGGGGGAGCGGTTCGAGCTGCCGTATGGGGCGCGGCGAATAGGATTGACAACGCGACGGTTAACGTCGTAGGATGAGGGGAAGAAAGATGCCGCCCAAGAAATCCGACCCCTACGAGATACGCGCTAAGATAAAAGCCCTCGCGCCCGAGGTGTGCGAAGGGCTAAAGGGAGCCGCCGCCGCGGCCCGCAACGAGCGGGAGCTTGTGGACAACGCCGGCCGCGTGATTGACCGCGCCGCCCACGAACTCTGCCTCGAGCTAAGCCGCGACCTCGAACACCACCTCGTCGCCGGCGGCTTCGTCGACGCCCTCTACAACCGTTTTATAATCGAATACGAGGCGCCCGGGCGCCTGACGCCCAGGCGAAGCCGGGCCAACGACGAGTCCCAGAAACAGGTCGAGGAATATATCGCGAAGCTCGCGCGCGAGGAGGGACGCCGCGCCGCGCGCTACGCCGGCGTGTGCACCGACGGCTCCTACTTCATCTTCGGCCGCTACGTTGAGGGCCGCATCGAATTCGACGAGCCGGTCCCCGTAACGGACCGGACGACCGAGCGCTTCCTCCAATACCTCGCGGCCCTCACCGCCGAAAAGCCTTTAACCGCGGAAAACCTAAGCCGGGACTTCGGCGCCGGAACGGACCACGCCCGCGACGTCGTCGGCGCGTTCTACGAGCTCGTCGCCGCCGGCCTGGGGAAGGGGCGCGCCCAGGCAATATACGAGCAGTGGGCCGAGAACTTCGCCGAAGCGTGCGACTACGAGACCGGCATCGCCCACGCGAAGAAGACGGTGTTACAGAAAGCCGCGGCGCAGTTCGGAATAGAAGAAAGAGAGCCCGCGCCGCTCCCGCTCTACTTCGCGATTAACAGCTACTTCGCCCTCATCGCGAAGCTCCTCGCCCTCCACATCGCGATGGTCCACCGCTACCGGCGGCGGCCGCAGAAAATAAACGCCGAGCCCGACCTCCGCGGATGGCTCGCCGGCGTCGAGGGCGGCGCCTTCTTCGAGAAGATGGGCATCCGAAACTACCTCGACGCCGACTTCTTCTCCTGGTATCTGGAGCGCTGGTCGCCCGAGCTGAGCGCGAAGCTCTGGCACGTCGTCGGCGACGTCACCGGCTACGACTTCCCCGGCACCGAGACCCAGCCCGGCCAATACCGCGACATCCTCCAGGACATCTACCAGGACCTGATGCCGCGCGAGCTCCGCCACAACCTCGGCGAATACTACACCCCCGACTGGCTCGTCGAGCGCATCCTCAACCAGCTCGGCTTCGACGGCGAGGACCCCGGCGTTCGCATCCTCGACCCCGCCTGCGGCTCCGGCACCTTCCTCTACCACGAGATAAGGCGCGTCCGCGCCAAAGGCGCCGAACGCTTCGCCGACGAGCGACAATTACTGAAGTCTATCCTGGATAACATAGTCGGCTTCGACCTCAACCCCGTCGCCATAACGACCGCGCGAACCAGCTACCTCCTCGCCCTCGGCGAGCTCCTCGACGAGCAGGACGAGGAGATTAACTTCCCGGTATATACCGCAGACTCCATAATGACGCCGCACGCCGGGACGACCCTACCGGAGGCCGGCGCTAATGTAGTCGAGACGACCGTAGGCCAGTTCCGCCTGCCCGAGAAAATCGGCGGCTTGGGCGACGTCAACCGCCTTATGGACCTCGTTACCCTCCACGCCCGCAACCAGCTCGAGCCGGCGGCGTTCCTAACAAATGCTCGAGACGCCTTCCCGGCCTTGGACGCCGAGGACCTAAAACACGTCCGCTTC
>CAZJNB010000360.1:0-1847 GCA_964547385.1 uncultured bacterium | reverse complement strand
AACACAACGTCTCGCGGCTCGTGGGAGCGCCGCCGGGCTACGTCGGCTACGAGGAGGGCGGCCAACTTACCGAGCGCGTTCGCCGCCGGCCCTACGCTGTAGTCCTCCTCGACGAAATCGAGAAAGCCCACCCGGACGTCTTCAACGTCCTCCTTCAAGTGATGGAGGACGGCCGGTTGACGGACAACATCGGCCGGACGGTGGACTTCCGCAACATCGTCCTCATTATGACCTCCAATATCGGCGCTCGCCAGATCAAGGACGGCGGCGGCATCGGCTTCGGCGCCGCGCCGGGCGAGGCCTCCTACGACGAGATAAAGAAGATGGTGATGGCCGAAGTCAAGAAGCTCTTCAACCCGGAGTTCCTCAACCGCGTGGACGAGGTCATCGTCTTCCACTCGCTCGCGAAATCACACCTCCGGGCCATCGTGAACCTGATGGTCGAGGAGCTCAAAGGACGGCTGGAAGAACATATTCTGGAATTAGATTTCAGCGACGCCGCGACCGAGTTCCTGATGGAGAAAGGTTACGACCCCACGTTCGGTGCGAGGCCGCTTCGCCGGACGATTCAAAAATACGTCGAAGACCCGCTGGTAGAGAAATTACTCCGGCAAGAGGTGGCGGCGGGGGACGCGGTCGCAATCGAAGTCGACGCCGAAAATGACCGGCTCTACTTTGAAGTTATTAAAAAACTCTTAGGCGCCACCCCCGGCCGGCTCTGAGCACGCGAGCCGGCTTTTTCGCAACGCCCGCCCAGGATGTTACTGGCCGTTCTCTTCTTCTCCGGCTTGGCCGGGGCGGCGACGCTCGTCGGCCTGGGCCTTACGTTATGGCGGACTCGGTGGACGGAGGGCCACGCCCGGTATATCATCAGCGTCGCCGCCGGTTTCACCGTCGCGTTGGCGTTGGTCTACCTCTTTCCCGAGGCGCTTGGGCTTTCAAAATACGCTCCGCTTTACGCCGTAGGCGCCTTCGTCGCTTTCTTTGCGTTGGAGCACGGCGTCGTCGTCCACGCCTGCCGGGAGCGCGATTGCGTCCACCGGCAACGCGGCCTTACCGCCGCGCTCGGCTTGGGGGTCCATTCCCTCTTCGACGGCGTGGTCATCGGCGTCGGCTTTGCCGTAAGCTCGCGCGTCGGCTTGATGACGTCCCTCGCGGTAATACTCCACAAAGTTCCGGAGGGCGTTTTCACCTACACCCTTTTGCGGCACGCCGCGGAACCCCTCGGCCGCGCCGCGGCCTATACCGTCATCGTCGCGCTCGCGACGCCCGTCGGCGGCATCGGCACTTATTTCCTAATCTCGCCGTTCGCCTCCCCGGCGCTGGTGGGGGCACTCCTGGCGGCCGCGGCCGGCTCGTTCGTCTACGTCGCCGCGGCGGACCTGTTGCCGGAAGCTCACGCGGGTAAGGGCTTGATGAACGTCGCGCTATTGGCGCTCGGGGCGGCGGCCGCGTTGGCGCTCGGCCTCTTACGTTCCTGAATTCTCAGAAAGCGGAGGTGTTATGGCGGAAAATAAAAAGAAGAAAAGGACCGCGCCGACCGTGGTCCGCCCGGAGATAACCGAGGAGGTCGCGGACGGGACGTACGCGAACGTGGCGCACGTGATATTCTCGCCCGCGGAATTCGTATTCGACTTCGGCCGGGCCGTCCCGGGGAGACCAACGATAAAGATAATGAGCCGGATCATTACGACGCCGGTGCACGCCAAGCAACTGCTCATCAACCTCACCGAGAACGTCGCGCGCTTCGAGCGACAGTTCGGCGAAATAAAGATCCCGCGCCAGGCCACGCCCGGGCCGCCGCCGGGTTTCAAGCAATAACGATGGTCCGCCGGCCCAACCTCTTC
>CAZJNB010000359.1:0-1854 GCA_964547385.1 uncultured bacterium | reverse complement strand
AGGGGTTCCGATTTTAGCGATTACGGCGGGGCCGGCGGGAGGTGGCGACTTCGTCCGCGAATGCTTGCGGGACCACGCCGGGCCGCATTGGCATTGGCGGCTGGTAGCGGTAGATTGGGCGCGGGGGGGAGCCGCGCTGCCGTATCTGGGGAGCGAGTATCTCGAGCAACTCTCTTCGTTTTTCGGAAAGTATTTGCGGGGGGCGCGTCGCCCGGAGGCTATAACATCGTTCCGCGTCGGGGGCTACGACGGCGAATATTACGTAATAAAACTAACGGCGGAGGTTACGGGCGCCGGCCGCCGGGAAGTGCCGTTCGAGGTTATCTTCGAAACGCAAGGGGGGGCGGTCGTCCGAAAGGTATGGCTCGGAGACGGTCGGCGCGAGCTCGTCCTACCGTTGGAATATCCTCCCTATGGCGTGCAGACGGTGCCCCGCTTTGGCGTGACTCGGGCCGGTCCCTCGTGGCGGGAGAATTTACGGCGCGCGGTCGAAGTTACGGAGGAGCTTTATATCGACCGGCTCGCGGCGACGGCGGCGCAATATAAGTGGACGCCCGCGAAGGCGGCCGAGTACGAAGGCCGGGCCCATTACGTCGTAGCGTATTATTACGCCGCGAGCGGCGTTCTCGGGCCGGCGCGGGAGCACCTCGCCGCCGCGGTCGCCGCGGACACGCGTTACCGGGAGCGAGCGAACGAGGAGTGGCTTTTCCGGGAAACGGGTCTGACGCCGTAGCGACGATGGCGGCCGCGACGTATAAGCGGGAGCTTTTCTGGTTGGGCGTCTTCGGCGTCGCCTTCGGCTACCTCGAAGCGGCGGTCGTGGTCTACCTGCGGCTTATCGTCTATCCGGGCGGTTTTGCCTTTCCGCTTCGGCCCATTCCGTCGTTGGTTTTGGCGACGGAAGTGGGGCGAGAGGTGGCGACGATAATGATGCTCGTGGCCGCGGCGTGGGCCGCCGGCGGCCCGAGGCTCCTCCGATTAGGCCGGTTCTTATATTGTTTTGGCCTGTGGGATATATTCTACTACGTCGGCTTAAAGTCCATCTTGGGGTGGCCGCCGTCCGTATGGACATGGGACATATTGTTTTTAATCCCGGCGCCGTGGTCGGCGCCGGTGCTCGCGCCGGTAGTAGTCGCGGTCGTTTTCATCGCGGTGGGTTCGCTGGGTATAATAAAAGGCGGGGCGATACGGCCGCGGGGATGGCAGTGGTTTGTAGCCGCCATGGGCGGCGGCGCGCTCGTGGTTACGTTCCTGTGGAACGCCGGCGCGTGCGTGCGCGGCGAGGCGCCGCCCGCGTATCCCTGGCCGCTGTTCGGCGTTGGCTTGGCGGCGTTGCTCACGGCGTCGGGTGGAGCTTTCATGAATAAGTAGCGCGTGTAGTTTTGCCCCTTGACGGCGGCGGTCTCCTATATTAACATTGCCTGAGATTGGGGAGTCGTCTAGGGGTAGGACAACGGACTCTGGATCCGTAAGCGGAGGTTCGAATCCTCCCTCCCCAGCCACTATGTAAGTAGTGCGCCGCGGCGGTAAAGCGCCCGACGGCGCGTTAAGGTGATGTCCCTTGGTTTTTCCGTCGTCTGCTTAGCGGATGGGAAGAAGGAACGAATGAAAATATCGCTCATCGAGCCGAAACCGCCCGACTATCACGTATTTGCGAAGTTCCCTCAGCCGCGCTTGGGACTGCCGCTCATCGCGACGATGCTCGCGCGCCGCGGCCACGACGTACGCTTTTATTGTCGTAGTATTGCCCGTAGTTCCGCGGCGGACTTCCGGGATATGCCCCGCTCGGTCCGCGGGGGGATTGCTCTAACGACTGCTACGACGCCGGCCTGCTACCGGCAGGTGCGAGAGCTC
>CAZJNB010000358.1:0-1869 GCA_964547385.1 uncultured bacterium | reverse complement strand
GGAGGTCTCGTAGGAGGCACCGTTGGTCCCCGTTACGCGCGCGGCGACCTCGACTTCGGGCGGCGCCGGCGTCGGGAGGTCGAACTCGACGATGCCCTCGCCGTCGGCGTCCGTCCGCGTCCGGCCCTCCCATAGCAAGTCGCCGCGGCGATACCCCCTCTCGCTGTCCCACAGATACTCGTAGGCCTCGACGACCACTTCCGCGGAGACGGCGTCGTCGTACCAATCGGTGGTCCAGGCCGTCGCTTTCACCGTTTCGCCGTCGTGGTAGTCGTATTTATCGGTGTTGACGCTTACGAAGCGGTCGGTCTTATACGTTGATACGTAAGCGCTCTCCTCGACGACCCGCGCCGAGACGTCCGTAAGCTTCAGGTTTATCGTGAAGTAATTATCGAAACGCTTGGCCCAGGGCGTATCGAACGCGAGGGTGAAGTGCCCCTCGGCGTCCAGGACGCCCTCGCCGCGGGCGACGAGTTTGCCGTAGTCGTAGTCCTTCGGCGTCTCGCCCTCGCGATAGACCTCGTACGCCACCGCGGCGCCGGCCATCGGCGCGCCAAAGTAATAGGCGCCGGCGACGTCGAGCTTCACCCGCTCGCCCGAGAAGTAACGGTCCTTCGCGGCCGTCGCGACGACTTCGTATTCGGGTTTCTCATATTCCTCGAGGTCGAAGTAGCCGGATACCGAATACTCCTTTGCCTCTTCTTTCTCTTCCGCCTTCTCTCCCTTTCCCACTTCCGCCTTCTCTTTCTCTTCCTCGGGCCACTTCAACGTCAGCGTCTGGCGGCCGAGGCGGATGCCCGGCGGCAACGCCACTTCGCCGTGAACGGTCCCGAACGCGTCCGTCACCGCCTCGTCCTTCCATATCTCCTGGCCGTCGGGCGAGGTGAGGACGACCTCGAGCTGTTGTCCCGCGACGGGCGCCAGGACCTTCTCGACGTAGTCGACGCGGCGGACGATACCTTTAAAAGAGACCTTGTCGCCCGGGCGGTAGAGCGGCCGGTCCGTTATGACCGTTCCCGTTATGCCCTCGCGCTCGCGCACTTCGTAGGCCGTATTCGTCCGGTAGACGACGGGCCCGAGCGCCGAGGTCAAGACGAAGAACGCGGCGCTGTTCCTCTCGTAGCCGGAGAGGTCGAAGAGGACGCCCTCGCCCCGCGTCGCCGGCGGCGCGGCAACCTCGGCGACGACCTCCTGGTTATATCCCCGCTCGTCGGGTTTGTAGTAGATATTGTAGACCCAGCTGTCGGCGACGGCGACGGGGGCGCCCGTCGCGGCGTCCACCAGCTGGAGGAAGACCTCCTCGCCGTCGCTCGCGGCCACCGCCGCGGCGCCCGTCAACAAGAACATCGCCCGCGAGAACTCCTCGCCGGCGCGCGCCTCCACAACGTAGAGCCCCGGCGCGAGGTCCTCGAGGGGCGCGACGACCTTCTTGACGCGGTAGTCGTCCGCGGCGCAGCCGGTCGCGACGGTCCAGGAGGCGACCGCCTCCTCGACGCCCGGAAGCTCACTCGTCGGGACGGGCCGATACCGTTTTAGCTTAGCGACGGCCTGGCCGCCTTCGGCCTCGCCGCCGCCCTCCTCTTCGACTTCCGCCGCTGTAGCCGCCAGCCGCCGCTGGAGCTGAGGATACTTCGCCGGCGCCGCCGCGTAGACGGTTAGCTCGACCTCGGGGACGATACGGCAGGCCAGCTCGATGGAGACCGGCGGGTCGCTCGCGGGATCGGCGGCGACGCCGGTTACCGCGAGCGCCGGGAGGCGGAGGTAGCCCGCATAGCCGCGGTTCAACGAGGCGTAATAGCCGTCGGCGATGGTGTCCGCGAGCTCGTCGAAGGCGGTCGCCGCGGCGGCGGGGTCGTCTAAATACGTGAC
>CAZJNB010000357.1:0-1881 GCA_964547385.1 uncultured bacterium | reverse complement strand
TCGGAGTTCGTTATCTTTGTGGACCGGCCGGTTCTGGTACGGGGGCGGGTACGGAAGGACAACGGCGCGTATAAGGTCATCGCGGACGAGGTCCGCTCGTTGGAGGACGCCGAGTTTATGTTCGCCCGGGAGGTCCACATTACACTGCCGGCGGCCGCCGACGACGAGCTCCTCGACGAGATCGAGGGCGTCATAAGGAGGCACGGCGGCGCGTGCCTGGTCTACTTCCACGTGCGGCGGGACGGCCGAGAGGTCGTCGTGCGGGCGCGGCCGGACTTCAACTGCGCGCCGACGAGGCATTTGGTGCGCTCGTTGGAGCGGCTCGCCGGCCGGGGGCAAGTAGCGTTACGTTAGGAGAGATTATGCGACGCAGAATATTAGCGACGGCGTTTCTGGTTTTGGCGGCCGGCGCGGCCGCGGCGGCGGGGCCGTGGCTCGCGGTCGAGTTGGCGCGGCCCGGGGACGTATATACGTTACTCGCGCGGGGCGTATGGGTGGTGGAGGCGCGTCCCGATTTCGCGCTCGCGGTGGTTCCGCCGGAGCAGGCCGGCGCGCTGGACGGCTTCCGCTACACGAATTTGGGCGTCCCGCCGGGGCCGGTATATCTGGCGTGGCCGCGCCCGGGCGGAGAGTTGCCGGCGCTTGCGGGCGTAACGACGCTCGCGCGCTTCGGCGACACGTACGTGGTGAGCGGCGCGGGCGCCGCGGTCGAACGGCTGGCCGCGGCCGGCGCCGAGATCAAGCGCGTCTACGTGGAGCCGCTACGCGCGCCGCGGCGGTTCAGCTATCCAAGCTTATCGTACGACCCCCTCGTCGCCGCGGCGGTGGCGCGGGTCCGAGACGAACGCTACTTCGGCCATATCGAGGACCTGGCCGCGATACCGACGCGCTTCTCGCACGCCGAGGAGATCGAGCAGGCCACGGCGTATATCGAAGGACAATTCCAAGACCTCGGCTACGAGACGGCGCGCCGGCCGTATTCGTACAACCTTACCGACAACGACTACCTCTTCGACTGTGTATTCCGCGCGGGCGGCCGGCTCGGGTGGTTGTTGTCCTCGTGGGGCTACGTGTGGCGCAGCGATGACTACGGCGCGACGTGGACGCCCTATAAATCGGAGGGGAAGGGCGCCCAGGGGAAGTTCGTGACCGACGCCAAGGGCTTCGTCGTCGGCGGGAAGGGCTTTTTGGCGCGGACGGACGACGGCGGCTTGACCTGGCGCCAGCTGGCGCTGGATAATCCCGACGACGAATTGAGGGACATCTACTTTTACGACACGACGCGGGGGATGGCCGCGGGGAAGGCCGGCGCGGCCTACCGCACCGTCGACGGCGGCGCGAGCTGGCAGCGGTTGACAATGGGTACGACGAAGGATATCAACGGTATCTACGCCGAGACCGCGGACCGGTGGTGGGCGGTGGGGGCGTGGGCGCTGGTTCTCCGGTCCGACGATAATGGCGCCAGTTGGTATAAGGTGGACATCCCGGCGGCCGAGAACCATACGTTGCGCCAGATGGCGTTCGCTGACGCGACGCACGCGGTCATCGTCGGCGGCGACGGGACGATTTTATACTCGGCGGACGGCGGCGCCTCGTGGCAGCGGGTCTCGGGCTATTACCCCCAATGGCCCTATTTCACCGAAGTCGCCTTCGCGGACGCGACGCGCGGATGGGCCGTGGGCGGCGACCGCAAGATATACCGGACCGACGACGCCGGCGCGAGCTGGACGCGGCAGACGACGCCGCTCGGGACGACAGGTGCTTTTGAGGGGTTATCGGTCCTAAGCCGCGACGAGGCGTGGGCGGCCGGCTACCCGGCCGCGGTGGTCCGCACGACCGATGGCGGCGCGAATTGGCAACAGGGTCAAAAAAACCGCACAA
>CAZJNB010000356.1:0-1890 GCA_964547385.1 uncultured bacterium | reverse complement strand
TTATGTTACTAAAAATATACTTAGCGGCGCTCGTCGCGACGTTCGCGGTCGGCACCCGCGCGGAAGGGAGCTTCGCGCCGGCGCAATCGATCCACATCGAACCCCTCGGTGCCGTCGACATCTCCCCCAACAAGCTCCTGGCCGACACCGTCATCCTCCAGCTCGTCATCGACAAGGAGGGCCGCGTCACCGACGCGACGGTGTGGTCGTCCTCGGGCGACGAAGCCATAGACGCCGCGGCGCTCGCGGCCGCGCGCAAATGCCTCTTCGCCCCGGCGACTCAGGACGGCGAGCCGGTCGAATCTTGGTATCAGATCTATTATCGCCTTTCGGCGCATAAAACCATGGAATACGTCGGTCCGGAAGGTAAGACCGGGACCGCGGAGGCGCCGCCGGCGACGGCCGAAGATAATGCCGGACGAGACTAAAAGCCTGCGCGACATCCGGGTGGAAAAACTGCGCCGCCTTCGCGCGCGGGGCGAAGACCCCTATCCGGTGGCGTCGGCGCGGACTCATAACGCCGGCGACGTTGTCTCCTCCTTCAGCGAAGTCGAGGGTGAAGAAGTCGCCGTCGCCGGCCGCATCACCGCGCTGCGGGCCCACGGCAAAGCGACGTTCGCGGACTTAGCGGACGCGTCCGGTAAGGTCCAGCTATATTTCAAAGCGGATATTTTGGGGGACCGATACGAGGTAGTGGGCCTGCTCGACATCGGCGACATCGTCGCCGCCGCCGGGAAGGTCTTTAAGACCAAAACCGGCGAGGTAACGGTCGCGGTGGAGCGGCTCGCCGTCCTCACGAAGGGCCTTCGGACGCCGCCGGTCGTAAAGGCCGAGGCAACCGACGACGGCGCCGTCGTCCACGACGAGTTCGCCGACGCCGAGAAGCGTTACCGCAAACGCTATCTGGATATGATGGTGAACCCGACCGCGCGCTCCCGGGTCGCGAGCGGCGCCCATGTCCTCCGGGCCGCGCGCCGTTTTATGGACGAGGAAGGTTTTCTCGAGATAGAGACGCCGATACTCCAACCGCTCTACGGCGGCGCCTTCGCTCGGCCCTTCACAACGTACCACCGTGACCTCGAGATGGACCTCTACCTCCGCATCGCCGACGAGCTCTACCTCAAACGGCTCCTCGTCGCCGGCTTCGAAAAGGTCTACGAAGTCGGCAAGGACTTCCGCAATGAGGCGATAGACCGAACGCATTATCCGGAGTTCACGATGTTGGAGGCCTACGAGGCCTTCGGCGACTACCGCTCGATGATGGCGCTCACCGAGGCGCTCGTCGTCGCGGTCGCCGAGGAAGTCCGGGGAACGCTCACGTTCGATTATCAGGGCCGCGAGCTGGACCTCACGCCGCCGTGGCGGCGCCTGCCGTTGGCGGCCACGCTGAACGAACGGACCGGGCTCGACGTCCTGACGTGCGAGGAGGATGACTTGCGCGCCGCGCTGTGCGACGCCGGCGGCGAACCGAGCGAAGGGGCCCTTCGCGCCAAACTCATAGACCAGCTTTTCGACGTCGCCGTCGCCGCGGAGTTATGGATGCCGACGTTCGTTACGGACTACCCCGCGGAGCTTTCGCCGCTCGCGAAACGCCAACCGGATAACGCGGCGTTGGCGGAACGTTTCGAGTTATTCATCGCGAACCTGGAAATCGCGAACGCGTTCAGCGAACAGAACGACCCCCTCGCGCAACGAAAGGCCTTCGAAGCCCAGGCCGCGGCACGTGCCGCCGGCGACGACGAGGCCCAACAGCTCGACGAGGACTTCCTGGAGGCGCTGGAATATGGCATGCCGCCCGCCGGCGGCCTGGGCATCGGGCTCGAGCGTCTTGCGATGGTCCTCAGCGACGCCGCCAACATCCGCGAGGTCATCGCCTTCCCCCAGCTTAGG
>CAZJNB010000355.1:0-1893 GCA_964547385.1 uncultured bacterium | reverse complement strand
GGCGCCTGGGGGGGGGGCGCGGGCGTTAGCTGGCTCGCCTCCGACGGGGGCGTGCTCGCGCGCTCCGGCCCGAGCGGCTACGACGTCGCCCGGGCCGAAGTCCTGTGTCGGCCTTATCGCGTAGGAAACGGCGACGTCGTGGCCTTCTTTCGCCACCGGGGTCTCTCCGACGCCCTCGGCTTCACCTACGGACGGTGGCCCGACGCCCGGGCCGCCGCCGCGGACTTCGTCGCCCGGCTCGGCGCGGTCCTCGACGGCGCCCGCGACGCCTCCGTCCGCGACGCCCTTGTTACCGTCATCCTCGACGGCGAGAACGCCTGGGGCGGCTATCGCCGCCAGGGCGTCCCTTTCTTGGACGAGCTCTACCGCCTCCTCGCGCGCGGTGACGTCGCCCGGGCCGTAACCTTCGAGGAATACCTGGACGGCGTGGCCGGCCTCGATATCGCGCCCCACCCGCCGCGGTCTCTCGAGCGCGTGGCGCCGTTGGCCTGTGGCTCCTGGATCGACCAACCCGGCTCCGCGCCGGGCGCGGACCTCGGGACGTGGCTCGGCGGCGCCGAGGAAAACCGTGCCTGGGAACTGCTCGGGCGCGCGCGGGAGGACGTAGCGCGGGCGCAAGTGCCCACGGCCGCGCGGCTCGCGGCCCGCGAACACCTGCTCGCCGCGGAGGCGAGCGATTGGTTCTGGTGGCTCGGCGGCGTCGCCGACGCCACGTTCGACTACCTCTTCCGCCAGCACGTTCGCGCCGCCTACCAGGCCCTCGGGCGGGAAGCGCCCGCGGCGTTGGACGAGCCTATCGCCGCGCGCCGAGCCGTCTGGCGACGGGGCCAGCAGCTGTTGCTCCGCCCGGGCGACCTCCTGGTCGTAGAGTGGCCCGAGGCCGGCGACGTGCGCTTCGGCGTAAATGGATGGCAGGAGCCGCGCGAGCGGCCGCTGGCGCCCGCGGCCGGCGCGATGGCGGCCGTCGCCAGCGATGTCTACCGGGCGCCGCTCCTGCGGGTGGGCGCCGACGTCCGGCGCGTCGAGTTCACGTTCCGCGGCGCGGACGGCGAGTGGCTCGGATACGATTTTTTCGTTCCTGTCGCCTGAGTTTTGGTATAATGCAAGAGAAACTTTTCCGGAAGGGATGCCTTATGATAGAATACCAATACCTCGCGGTCGTCGCCCTGGGCTTAGTGATGTTGGTAGGCGGCTTTTGGCTCGGGCAGGAGTCCAAGGTAAAGGCCCTCCGCGTTATCGGTCCGCCGGCGGGCGTCGTCGGCCTCGTCGTAATTTTCGTGGGGATTCTCCTCACGTGCGTGCCGGGTTTCTTCGTCTGGTAAGACTATAACGCGCCGTATGCCGACCGTCGCCCTCAAGACGTTGGGCTGTAAGCTCAACCAATATGAGACCGAGGCGATCCGGGCCGCGCTGGAAGGCGCGGGTTTCGTCGCGGCGCCGTTCGGCGCGTCCGCCGATTATTACGTGATAAACACATGCACCGTAACCGGCCGCGCGGACTATAAATCGCGCCAACTCGTCCGGCGCGTATGCCGGGAGCGGCCGGCGGCCCGCGTCATCGTAACGGGGTGTTACGCCGAGCGGGCCGCGGGCGTCGTCGCGGCGCTGGGCCAGAACGTGACGGTCGTTCCCAACAGCGCCAAGGAGAACATCCCGGCGTTGCTCGGCGCGCCCGTGTCTTCGTCGCGCCGCGTTACGACCTTCGCAAGTAAAACTCGTCTCTTTCTAAAAGTGCAAGACGGCTGTGGCCACCGTTGCGCCTACTGCGCGGTGGCGCCGGCGCGCGGCCCGAGCCGTAGCCGGCCGGCGGCCGAAGTTGTCGCGGACGTACGGGCCGCGGTCGTCGCGGGCGTGAAAGAGGTCGTGCTCGTCGGCGTGGACCTCGGCTCCTAC
>CAZJNB010000354.1:0-1900 GCA_964547385.1 uncultured bacterium | reverse complement strand
ATAGGCCGGCGCTTGGCGGGAACGTGGAAGCGCTCCCGTTGCGTCGGGGAGTCCGCGGCGCCGTATGCGATAACGCGGTGGATATAGGCGTCGCCGTTGGCTTGGAGCGCGAAGCTCGTGCGCGTCGTGAGCTCGTTATCCGCGAGGGTGAGGACCGGCGTCCTGATAAACGCCGTACGGTCATCGAAGACCACGAACGTGTCCACCGCCTGGTCGTTGACGGGGAGTTCGCGGTAGCCGTGGTATTCGGCGGTCCCGTCGAGGAAAAAGGTTTGGCCGTCGGGGAGTTCGACGTAGGAAATCATATGGTTGAAAAGGCCGAGGATGGGCAGTTCGTAGTCCATCTCGCCCAAGTCGGCGGTCCGGAGAAGGGCCGGATAGGCCCGGAAGCCGGCGAGGCGGTAAAGCGTATTCATCAACGTGGCTTTATCCTTACAGTCGCCGTAGAGGGCTTCCAGGCATTGTTTGGGCGAATGCGGCCGATAGCCGCCGATGCCGAACTCGAGGCCCACGTAACGGATGCGGCTTACGGTAAAGTCGTAAATGCTTTGGACCTTCGCCAAGTCGTCGGCGTCGCCCGAGGTAAGTTCGGCGGCCAGCGCCTCCACTTCCGCCGATGACCGGGAGACGTCTTTGATAAGGCCCCGGTACCATTGGCCCACCTCGTCCCAGCTCGCGAACGTCGATACCTGCACCGCGGGGAGGATTTCTGGCGCCGCCGGCATAAAAGGTTCCGTTTCCATCGGCCCGAGGTTTTCCATTTTATAGATGTAGGTTATTTTGTCGCCCCGCCGGCGAGTTGTAGCCGGCGGCGCGCCGCGGAGCCGGCGGAAGTAATACTTTTCGCCCGCGGGCAGCGTGAGGACGTAACGCGCTATCGTCGTCGAGTTCTTGTCGCCGAAGGAATAGAAATCGCCGAAGTAGTCGGCGAAGATGTTCGTCCCCGTTTGGCTGATCTTGTATTCGAAGTCGATAACGTCGCCGGGCGCGAGGCCGGGCATCGTTACGACCTTGTTGACGTAGCTATAATAGAGACGGCTCCAGACGTCGAAGACGTTGTAATCTTTGACCTGCGTCGCCGTAATTTCGGTGCCGTCCGGTTTGATAATGGCGGTTCGCTTGAGCTCGACGGCTTCGAGGCCCGGCGTATAGTTTATATACATACGGCGGAACTTCTCGGCGCCTTCCGGCGTTAGGACTATTATTACCTCGTGGATAGTGCGCGCGTTCGTGCCGTTGGCGAATACTTCGACTTGTTTATCGTCCAGGAGGCGGACCGCGGAGTCGCGCGGGAAGGCGTCGTCGCCGGGGTACGCGGCGAGGAGTTCGTAGGCGTCGAGCCGGGGCGCCGCCGCGGCCTCGCGCGTGGGCTCGAGGTAATTTAGATAATTCTCCAACGCCGGGTAGTTCTGTTTATAGGCGATAGCCTGCCGGTAGGCGGCGCGCGCCGCGACGTCTCGCCCGAGCTGCTCGAGGGCGGCGCCCTTCCGGCGCCACAGCTCGTAATCCTCGGGCCGAAAACGGAGCGCTTCCTCGGCCGCGGCCAGCGCTTCCTCATAGCGGTCGTAGCCCTCCAGCGCCGCGATTACCTTTTTGCGCGCGTCGAGGTCGTAGGGGTCGGCCGTGAGCGCGCGCGTCATAACGTCGAGGGCGGCGGTAACGTCGCCGGCGTTGAGGAGGAGAGTGAAGAGTTGGTTCCGCGCGGTCTTCGCATAAAGGTCGGCGTCGTAGATCTGGCGCCATAACGCCGCGGCCCGCCCCAAATCGCCGTAATTGGTCTCAAAAAGCGCGGCAACCATCTTGCTATATGGATAAGTGGGGACGCGATCGCTCAGGTCCGTCGCGAAGCGGGCCGCGTCGTAGGCCCAACCTTCCTCCCAATATATCTTCGCGCGGTATT
>CAZJNB010000353.1:0-1922 GCA_964547385.1 uncultured bacterium | reverse complement strand
GGCGGAGGTTGACGAAGCCGGGGCGGGCGATTTCGACGGCGTCCACGCCGTGTGCGCCGGTGAGGGCCGCGGCGACGTCCTCGGCGAGTTCGCGGGGCGGCCGCCCGAGCTCCTTGGCGTAGCCGAGGGCGGCGTTGGTGCTAAGGTCGCCGTGGCGCGGCTCCGGCGGGACGGAGAGGTCGAGCGCGGCGAGGTCGGCGTTGGCGACGCCCGCTTTCGCGAGGGCCGTAGCGAGTCTCTCTTTTAGTTCTTCTTCCATCTAGGGAAACGAGACCGGGACGCGACGGGCGTCGCCCCAAAGGCGCTCGAGTTCGTAGTAGTCGCGGCTCGCCTGGTCGAAGACGTGGACGATGACGTCGTAGAGGTCGAGGAGGACCCACCGGGCCGCGGCGACGCCTTCGGCGTGGTGGACGTGGAGGGCGTGCTTGGCCGCGGCCCTCTCGACGCGCGCGGCGATAGCGCGGACGTGCCGCTTGGTCTCGCCGGTGCAGATTACGAAGTAGTCGGTGAAAGCGGCGATGTCGGCGACGTCCAGGATTATGATGTCGCGGGCTTTCAACTCGTCGGCCTGGCGAGCCGCCAGAAGCGCTTTCGCCCGGGCGTCCGATTTATCGTCGCCGGCGTTTGCGGTGACGGGCGGCTGGGGCTCTTTTTCGGCCACTTAGTCCTTTCGCCCCGGGTAGGCGCGGAGGCCGGCGGCGAGGCAGGCCATCGCCCGGGCGAGGTCGTCTTCTTCCAGGACGTAGGCGACGCGTGCCTCTCTCGTGCCGCGTCCCGGCGTAGCGTAAAAGCCGGCCGCGGGCGCCAGCATAACGGTCGCGCCGTCGGCGGCGAAGTCCGTTAACATCCACGCGACGAACTTTTCCGCGTCGTCCACCGGGAACCGCGGCGTCAGGTAGAACGCGCCCGCGGGTTTATAGGCCAACGTCCCGGGCATCGCGGCGAGCGCCTCGTAGACCACGTCGCGGCGGCGCGCGAACGTCGCGATCATAGGCGTTATGTATTCGTCAGGGCGGAGCGCGAGTGCGGCGGCGGCGGCGAACTCTTCTACGACCGGCGGCGACAGGCGCGCTTGGGCGAGCTTCAACGCCGCGGCGATGACCTCTTGGTTGCGCGATACCAGGCAACCGATACGCGCGCCGCAGGCGCTGAACCGCTTGGAAATACTATCGGTTACGATTACGCGGTCGGCGACTTCGGGGAAGGAGAGCATAGATATATGGCGCCGGCCGTCGTAGACGAATTCCCGGTAGACCTCGTCGGCGATGATGAACAGGTTATGTTTTCGGGCGAGTTCCGCGACGGCCGCGAGCTCGTCCTCGCCGTAGGCGGTGCCGGTGGGGTTGTTCGGATTACATATTACGACCGCGCGGGTCCGGGGCGTTAGGGCCGCGGCGATAATCTCCGCGGGCGGGAGGGGGTAGCCGGCGGCCGCGTCCGTCGGGAGGGGGGTGAGTTCGGCGCCGACGATGGCGGCGAAGCCGTTGTAGTTCGTATAGAACGGCTCGAAGACGATGATATCGTCGCCGCGGCCGGCGACGCAGAAGAAGGCGAAGAGGAGCGCTTCGGAGCCGCCGGTTGTAACGAGAATGTCGTCGGGAGCGAGGTCCAGGCCGAAGCGGCCGTAGTAGTCGCGGTATGCCCGGCGAAGGGCGGGCTCGCCCTCGGACCGGCCGTAGGCGATGACTTTATCGGGGTAGGCGCCGAGGGCGTGGAGGAAGGCCGCGGGCGAAGGCACGTCCGGCTGGCCGATGTTGAGGTGATAGACGTGGACGCCGCGCTCGCGGGCCGCGTCCGCGAGGGGGACGAGCTTACGGATAGGCGACGGCGCCAACGCCGCGGCGCGATGCGATATTTCCGGGGTGGCCTCGCCCAAAACGCTGCCGGCCCGGGGGGCCGGCGACCCCCCCCCGCCCCACCAC
>CAZJNB010000352.1:0-1922 GCA_964547385.1 uncultured bacterium | reverse complement strand
CGGCCCGGAGCGCGGGCGAATCCTCCGGGCAATAGGCCGCGAGGCGGTAGAGGTAATATTTATGATACGGGAAAGCGAACGCCGACGACTCGAGCCGCCGGGCAAGCGCCGCGGCAAAAGGGCGTCGCGTCGCGAAATGGCGTAGGTAGAGAAAATTCTTCGCCAACAGCGTATCGGTGGGGTTCTCCAAGAAAAGCCTCATCGCCGGCCGAACGGCCAAGTCGTCGTCCCGTTGTTGCAGCACCGTCAGCGAGCGCAAGTAGACGTGCGCCCACCTCTTTACTTCCCGGATCGAGAACTCACTTGTCAGGAAGTCCCGCGCCGCCTCCGCGGCGGCGTCGCCCGGCGACAATATCTTCTCCAACCAGTCGTCCACCGTCCTATCCGATATCTCCGCGGCGGGAAGAACCGCCGTTTTAGCCGGTTGGAGCTCGAAGCCCAGCTCCCGCAATTTGCGGTCCGCTAACCGTAATACATCGTATCCCTCTTCGCGACTGGCGGTGAATACGCGTACGTCGTCCACGTAGCGGAGGTAGCGGCTCGGGCCCGGTCCCGCCGCCGCCTCCATCGCCCGGTCAAACGCCAATAAGCTGAAGTTGGAGAGGCACCGCGAGATATCGTTACCCTGCGGCAATACCGCGCGGGCCGCCGAGCCGTCAGCGGACCCCGGCTTCCAACGACCGAAGAAACCGCGAAGCTCGGCCAATTCTCCTTTGAACTCGCCGTCGAGGACTTCGGCGATACGCGCAAACAACGCGGGAATTGAAATGTTCTCGAAGAAGGAGGTGATGTCCGCGACGGCGCAGAACGGGTAACGGCCGGCGAGCTCCCGAGAGCGCTCCTGGTAGTGCACCCAACCGTGAAACCAACTGCGGAAGCCGGCGTCGTCGCCACCCGGATAGGGCGAGGCCAACCCTTCGCCGCCGGCCTCGGCGCCGACGCCTACCACGGTGAACAGCGGCATCTCCGCGGCCGCGGCGTAAGGCCCGGGACGATACGAGAAGACGTTCGGCGGTAACCCCCGCTCGAGGGCCGGCGCGAGCCGCCGCACGAGCGCGTAGAGCACGAGCTTATCCCGGAGCGATATAACCGCGCCGGGACGCATCGCGAAGTCGTTCTTCGGCACCTCCACCCGCCACAGCGGCGTCGGCGTATATACCCCCTCCGCCAGCTCGTGCTCCAACCGGCGGCTGACGAAACTTAAATTGTATTCGATGTCTTTATGGTCGATTACGTCGAAGACGAAGTTGTCCTCGGCGTCGTGGCGGGCGTAACGCCACGCGTTACTCAGCTCAGCCGCGGTCAATCGCTTAGCCATCGTTGCTCGTCCTCGACCTACGCCGACAGGCCACGGATGATTACCCGACTCCTCCCTCTTTGTGAATACCTTCCCATTTAGGGGTCTAATTCAACGAACCCTCCCCGCGAGCCGCCGGCAATCCCTACGAACTCGGCTGGAACGGTCCCCCGCTTCCGACCCCGCACCCCGAAGAGCGACGGCACCGGAAAGCATAAACGGCCCCTACGAGCCGCCACGCCGCTTTCGTGCCCCCCGGCCGAAAGGCCCCCGACTTTCGCCGGTTTTACTTTTTTAATACGTCTTTAAGCGTCGAATTACTTCCTATCGAAACCGGACGCCGAAACCTGTACGCGTAAAGGCGCCCGACGCGGTTATAGCCGCCCGGGCTATTTCTTTGGGCCCGCCGCCGCGACCGGTGAATTGATACATATTTGTGTAATGTCGATCCATACGTAATATTATATACCACACTGACGCAAAGAATGCAAATTTCGCGGCTCCATTTTCGGCCTATACGCCGGGCTCAATACTCGACGTCGCTCACAACATTCGTATTGTCAATAAGTTAGAGTCCGGGAGGCCCAAAATAACTTTTTCCCTACTGTTTAATTATTTAACACCT
>CAZJNB010000351.1:0-1932 GCA_964547385.1 uncultured bacterium | reverse complement strand
TCTCGAATACGACCCCAACCGCTCGGCCCACCTCGCGCTCGTAGTATATGCGGACGGCGACAAGCGTTACATCCTCGCTGGCGAGGGCTTGCGCGTGGGCGACGTTGTTACTTCGGGCGCGGGCGCCGAAGTCAAGACCGGCAACGCGATGCCGTTGCGCCATATCCCCGCGGGCACCGTTATATCTTGCGTGGAGTTGAAGCCGGGCAAGGGCGGCCAGATCGCTCGCGCCGCCGGGACGCGGTGCACCCTCCTCGCGAAGGAGGGGGATCTCGGCCACGTCCGCCTGCCCTCGGGCGAGGTCCGGCTCCTTCGCCTCGACTGCCGCGCGACGGTGGGCGAGGTCGGAAACGCGGACTACGGCAACGTGCGCTGGGGGAAGGCCGGGCGGAAGCGCCATATGGGCATCAGGCCTACGGTGCGGGGCATTGCGATGAACCCGAACGACCACCCCCACGGCGGCGGCGAAGGCAAGTCTAAAGGCGGGAACCATCCGCAATCGCCTTGGGGTTGGTTCACCAAGGGGATGAAGACACGTAAGAAGAAAAGTTCCGACAAGTTGATTATAACCAGACGCAAGAAGAAGGGGCGCCGCTAAGTAGGACGGTAATTAGGGTGACACGGTCGACGAAAAAAGGGCCCTACGTAGACCTGAAACTCTTGGCGAAGATGAAGAGGGTCGAGGCCGCTGGCGAGAAGGTTGTAATAAAGACCTGGGCCCGACGGAGCACGATACCGCCGGAGTTCGTGGGTCACACCGTCGCCGTCCATAACGGCCGGAAGTTCATCCCGGTCTATATAACCGAGGATATGGTGGGGCATAAGTTGGGCGAGTTTGCGCCCACGCGGGTATTCCGCTCCCACGGCGGACCTACGGGCCGGACGACGCGGCTGAAGAAGTAACTATGGAGTTTCGCGCCCGACATAAATGGCTAAGGCTTTCGGCGCAAAAAGCGCGTCCGGTGGCGGACGTCGTGCGTGGCATGGACGCCCAAGAGGCGCTCGACGTGTTACGCTTTATGCCTCAGAAGGCCGCTCGCCACCTCGGTAAAGCGGTCCACTCGGCCCTTGCTAACGCCCGCGCGTTCGAGGGCGAAGAGAAACCCGATGTTGATAAACTCTTCCTAAAGACGGTCTTCATCGACGGCGGACCTACGCTTAAAAGGATAAAATACCGCGCTTACGGCCGGGCGAACCGTATGCGCCGGCGGACGAGCCACATCACCGTCGTTTTGGCGCCGCGGCTCGAGGGCGAAGCGGCCCCGAGGCGCGGCCGCGCCACGCGCCGGCCGGCCGCCCCGGGCGGTCCCGAGCGACCGACCGCCAAAGGTGCGGAGGAGGCCGCGGCCAAGCCGGCCAAGCCCAAGAAGCCCCGCTTCTTCGGCTTCAAGAAGAAGGAAAAATACGGCGCTAAGGTGAAAAGCGACGCCGGGCCTAAGGAGAAGTCGAAAGGGGAACACCGGAAGACCGAGAGGGGGACCAAAGGCCGCGCTAAGAAGAAGTAACGCCCGGCCGGGACGATTTATGGGTCAAAAAACGCATCCGATAGGTTTCCGCCTCGGTTATACGAAGACGTGGAGCTCGCGGTGGTTCGCCCGGCGCGATTACGCCCAGAAGCTGCACGAAGACCTGGCGATACGTCGGTTTATTAAGGAGAGCTTGGGCAACGCCGCGATCTCGAGCGTAGAGATCGAGCGGACTACGGACCGGATCATAGTCCACATCTGGAGCGCGCGCCCGGGTATGATCATCGGTACCAGGGGCTCGCGTATCACCCAACTCCGCGAGGAGCTCAAGCAGTTGGTCGGGAAGGACCTCGACGTTGAGATACGCGAGATCGAGAACGCGGAGCTCGACGCCCAACTCGTCGCCGAGAACATCGCGGCGCAGCTCCAACGCCGGATGGGCTTCCGCCGGGTGATGAAGAAGACG
>CAZJNB010000350.1:0-1940 GCA_964547385.1 uncultured bacterium | reverse complement strand
GCTCTTTCTCCTCCTCCCCGTCTTCAACCTCTACTGGTTCTTTCGCGCGGTGTGGGGGTGGGCCAAGGCGTATAACGGCGTCCGCGCGAAACGCCGCCTCGCCGTCCCGCCGGTCAACGCCGACCTCTTCTTAGCGTATAGTATCGTAACCGTCGCCTTAGTCCTCGTCAACCCGGCACATATAACGAAGCTGGAAATCCCCGGCTTCGGATACGCCCAGCTCTTCGTAATACAGCTCACGAAGTCGGCCCAACTCTGCTTCGACGCTGTCATCGTGTGGCTCGTATGCGGCGCGGTTAATAAGTTACCAGCAAAACGCGTACGTGAAAGTGAAGTAAAGGCCGATGACCATAAAGGTAACCGGCGCCAACTCGCATAACATATACCGCATAATTAAAATCGCCGTCGGTTACGGCTTTACCCTCGGCGCCGCGGAGACGCTCTTCTTCCTCGCCGGGCACGGCGGCCAAGTTCCCGCAGGTCCGCGGGCCGTCGTCTACGCCGCGACACTTGCGGCCGATGTCGCCGCGGCCACCGCCCTTAGCTTTATCTTCTTCGGCGCCGCGTTAGCCGCCGGGAAGTTAATCCGGCCCGCGGGGCAACACGCCGGCGCTATCACCGAAATTGCCCTCGTAACCGTCGTGCTGGCGGCGTCCGCGGCCCTTACCGTTAGGAACCACCTTTTCCTCGGCCTACATTTCACCCACCCATATAAACTCGGGGCGTTCGCGGCGTGTGTCATAGCCGCCGCCGCCGCGGCGATAGCGTGGCGCTCGTTAAGAACCAGAATTGCGAAAAGGCCGGTCTTAGTCGTCGCCGCCGTCTACGTCGCCGCGGTAGCGGTGTCCTTTGCACTACCGAACCTCAAATGGGCCGCCGCGCCCCAAGCAACGGGACCGGACGTCATATTCGTATCGCTCGACACCGTTCGCGCGGACCACTTGGCGTGTTATGGTTACGACCGCCCTACGTCCCCTAACATAGACGCGTTCGCCCGCGAGGCGACGCTGTTCGAGAACGCCCTCTGCGCCCAAGCGACCACCAACCCCTCCCACGTAAGTATGTTCACCGGCCTCTACCCTGCCGAACACGGCGTCGTTTCCAACTTCGTGCCGCTGGCGCCCGACACGCCCGTCCTGGCCGAACTCCTGGCGGCCTACGGCTACGAGACCGCGGCCGTAACCGGCGGCTTCCCGTTGGACCGTCGCCTATCGGGCCTCGGCCGCGGCTTCCGTTATTACAACGACTACATCACCCGGTGGTCCTATTTCCGGCATTCGCTCCTCTACCGGCTAGCGGCGGCCTTCGATAAGCGTTTATTCGGGACTTTACGGCCCGCGCCGGACGTTACCGCCGCCGCTCTCCGGGCCCTGGCGCGGCCGCGAAACCGCCCCCTCTTCCTTTTCGTCCATTACTTCGACGCCCACGGCCCGTACCGCTACCACGGCGCCGCCGAACGTTTCTACGATGGCGCGGCGCCGGTGGACTTCGCGGCCGAGGAAGACGAGTTGAACCGGCGCTGGCATAAATACCGGCGCGGTACCCCCCGCCCGCCGTTCGCGGACGCCGTCGAGGCCCTCTACGACGACGAAGTCCACTACGCCGACGCCGCCGTAGGCGAGCTCCTCGCGGCCCTCCGCCGCCGCGGGAACTACGGGCGGACGTTGGTCGTCGTTACGAGCGACCACGGCGAATCCTTCGGCGAACACCGCGTCAAGAACCACGGCGGAACCGTCTACGACGCCGAGACGCGGGTGTGCTTGCTGATTAAACCCTCCGGCGGCGAAGGCCGCCGCCGCGTCCGGGCCCAGGTCGAGACGCGAGGCCTGGCGTATACGGTCCTCGCGGCAACCGGCGCTCCCGCCACCGACTTTCGCGGCCAGCGGCACGACCTTTTGGCCGTACGCGACGAGTCGGACCAAGCACCGCGTTGGGGCTTC
>CAZJNB010000349.1:0-1946 GCA_964547385.1 uncultured bacterium | reverse complement strand
GGAGAGGTGGCCGAGTTGGCTGAAGGCGGTCGCCTGCTAAGCGGCTGTAGCGTGAGCTACCGCGGGTTCGAATCCCGCCCTCTCCGCCAGTTTGAAATGCAAAGCGCCGGGCCTTTCGGCACAACAGCCGAGGCCGCGCCGGGAGGTTTGCTATGAAATACCTAATGACGCTTGTCGCGTTGGCCGCGGCCGCGGGCGCCGTATTCGCCGCCGGCGAGATAACGGTCAAGGACGCGAGCTACGCCACCCTCGGATACATCGGCGAAGACGGCACCGTCAAGGACGCGAGCTACCGCACCCTCGGCTACGTCGACGCCGCCGCCGGGACCGTCAAGGACGCGAGCTACGCCACGCTGGGTTACGTAGACGGCAATACGATTAAAGACGCGAGCTATGCGACGCTGGGTTACGTTGACGCCGGGACGGTGAAGGACGCGAGCTACCGGACGCTGGGCTATTTAGACGCGGGCGTCGTCAAGGACGCGAGCTACCGCACCCTCGGCTACTACGACGCCGGCGTCCCGGCGACGAGCGTCCACGCGGACCTTTACGTCGTCGCCTACGCGTTCTTCTTCAGCGACTGGTTCGCGTTGGATTAACGCCCCCGGGCGCGAGGGCGTTTCCGGCGCGGGCCGCCGTGCCGGCGGCGTGTAGAGGATTAGTAATGACCGTCAGGAGGCCGGGTCTGAAGACCCGGCCCTACGTTTGCGGCTCGGCGCTTGCGCCGCCTCGCCGGTGGTTCAACCTATCAATAAGAACATAAGGCGGCCGGGTCCGAAGACCCGACCCTACATTTCCGGCTCGGGCGCCCCACACGGCCGCGTTTTTTGTTATAATAATGCGTTATGGGCGTTGACGTAGTCGGCATATACCCCTACGGCGTGGACCTCGGGATGCCGGACCGGACGCCGCCGCTGGGGCTCGCCTGGCTGGGCGCGGTCCTGGAACGCGCCGGCTTCGGCGTCGCGATGTTCGACCAACAGGTCGCCGCCGGCGACGAATTCGACGCCTTCGTCGCCGCGACCAGCCCCAAGCTCGCGCTCCTGAGCGGCACGAGCCACGGCCGCTTCGTCGCCTTCGACTACGCCCGGCGCCTTAAAGCGTTCGACGCCGGCATCGCCGTCGCTTACGGCGGCCCCCACGCCTCCTTCACCGCCGCGGCGACGCTCGCGCGCGTCCCCGAGATAGATATCATATGCCACGGCGAGGGGGAGGAGACCTGCCTGGAGCTCGCCGCGTGGAAGGTCCGCCGCGGCGCCCGAGCCGAGGACCTGGCCAAGATAAAGGGCATCACGTTCCGCGACGGCGACGGCCTCGTTACCACGCCGGCGCGGCCGCGTCTCGCGGACCTCGACGCCCTTCCCCTTCCGGCGCGGCACCTCTTTCCGATGGCGCGCTACCGCCTGGTGATGGACCTTTTGGGCGTCGCCGGGACGATAATAATGACCTCGCGCGGCTGTCCGGTCTGCTGTGCGTTCTGCTCGGAGTCGTTCTTCTTCGGCAAGAAGTATTACCACCGCGGCGCCGCGAGCGTCGTGGACGAGGTGGAGGAGCTCCTCGCGCGCTGGGGCGTCCGCGGCCTCGTCATTTTCGACAGCACCTTTACCCTAAGCCGGCGCCACGTGGAGGCGTTCTGCGCGGAGCTTTCGCGCCGGCGCATAAATATCCCGTGGCAGTGCCAGGTCCGCGTGGATACGGTGGACAAGGCCCTGCTCGCCCAGATGCAGGAGGCCGGCTGTTACACTATATGCTTCGGCGTCGAGTCCGGCGACCAGGAGATATTGGACCGCATCAGCAAGGGGATAACGCTCGCGCGCGCGCGCGACGTTATGCGGTGGGCCGAGGAGCTGGTCGCGGCCGCCAAGGTCCCGTTCAGCCTTGGGCACGCCGGCGAGACCTACGCCCAGGCGCACAAGACCAACCGCCTCATCCGCAAATACGGCCAC
>CAZJNB010000348.1:0-1965 GCA_964547385.1 uncultured bacterium | reverse complement strand
GTCCGTATCGGCGCGCGCGGCGTGGGTTAGGGCCGCGTAGTAATAGTCGAAGGCGTCCGCCGGGCCGTCGGCGATACGCTCGTCGAAGAAGCCGAGGCCGTCGTCGGCGGGAGGCGCCGGCCGGCCCGTGTTCGCGGCCGCGGCGGCGATGTCCGGGCCCGCGGTGCTGAACAAGAGCCCGTCGAGCGGCTCGCCCTTCGCGTCCAGGAAGCGGCCGCCGAAGCCCCACCGTTGCTTGTCGCCGCATATTTTGACCAGCAATAGGTTCGGGCCGGCCGTCAGCGGCGCGGGCGCCACGTATTGGTCGAAGTATCCCTCGTGATAGACGTCGCGCGCGAAGATAAGCGAGCCGTTAAGCCAAACCTTGACCGCGCCCGCGGCCCCCAACGCGAGCGACGCATCCACCGGCGCCGGTGCCGTAACCGCAACCGTGAGGTACGCTACCCCTTTCGCCGCCGGCGCGAGGACCGAGCGTAGGTCTACAAACCCTGTGGGGAGCGGCGCCGGGAGGTCCCGCCACCGGACCGGCCGGACTTTTCCCTCGTAGCCGGCGGCGAGGGCGACTTCGTTCTCCGGCCTGTAGACGGCGTCGAAGCCGGCCTTCCCCTCGTTGTCGAACGGACCTATAACTTGCCACCGGCGTATCGGATTAAGCGTCGCCAGAAGTCGTTCCGCGGCGGCGAAATCCCCGGCGCGGTGGGCGCGGTCGAAGAGAAAGAACGTTGCCTTGGCACGAAGCGCCGGCGGCACGTCGGCGCGCGCGCGCAGTCGTTCCAACGACGAGACGAAGTAACCTCGGCTCGGCGTATCTTCTTCGAGGATATGGGCGCGGTAGAGGTAGACGTAGGCGGCCGGGTGGTCCGGCGCGGCCGCTATGAAGTCGAGGTAGGCGTGAAGCGCGCCGTCGTAGTCGCCGAGGATCTCGAGGGTTCGACCGTACCCCTCGAGTGCTCGAGCGGACGCCGGCTCGCGCGTGAGCGCTTCTTCGAAATACCGTTGGGCTTTATCGTAGTCGTTCTCGCCGAAGAGCGCGAGCCACCCCGCGTCGGTCCAAACGTCGGCGGCGGCGTTCGCGGCGGGAGGGCCCGCGGCGCGCGCCCGCGCGAGAGCGACCGCCGGACTTTCGTACCTCACCGCCGCCGTCGAAGCCGCGGCGGCCAACGCCGTAGCGGCGGCGCATAATATTTTAATAGGTAATTTCAGCCGAGTATCGCTTTGCTCTTCGCGGTTGCAAAACGCCGCCGCCCGGCGGCCAGGGCGACGGCGGCACGCCCCGTCGGGATATATCCGGCGGGGATTACTTGGTTTCGACGAACGCCGTTTTGGCGCCGCCGAACGAGGTCTCTTTGAGCGCGTTCGCCGCGACCAGGCCCGCGAGAACGGCAAAAAGGAAAACGATTATACCGACGGCGAGTTTCTTGTTCATATTCCACCTCCGGGAGGATTCCGGCGTATTAGTAATCACGTCCGATGAACAGTTACAATTCTACATCAATTTAACGCCGGCGGCAACGGTTTTTTCGCCGCGCGACCGCCTCTTCTAAAAACCCTTCCAGAATTTCGCAATGGCGCCGCCAGCCGAAGTTGGCTTTTACGCTCTCTTCGGCGTAGCGGCCCATCGCCGCCCGCGCCGCGGCGTCGTTCCCGAGACGGCCGAGCGCCCGGGCGAAGGCGTCCGCGTCGCCCGCCAGCACGAGATAACCCGAGCGGCCTTCTTCTACGAGCTTATCCAAAACCGGGTAGCGGCTCGTTACGACCGGGAGGCCGCTCGCGAGGCATTCCAATACTTTAGTGGGCGCCCAATAGAAGCCGAAGTCGCGGAGGGGCGGGTAGTAGGCGTCGTTGAACGGCGCGACCGCGGCGTCCGCCGCCGCGGCGATATAGGGTAACGTGTCGTGCGGTGTCCACCCGAAGAATGGTACCCCGCCCGCGTCGCCTCGGCAGCGGACCCCCCCCCCCCCCCCC
>CAZJNB010000347.1:0-1968 GCA_964547385.1 uncultured bacterium | reverse complement strand
ATAAAGGCGCTGTATCGTTAGGCCGCCGGCGCGCGCACATAAAAAAACCGCGGGCCCTCGGGCCCGCGGTTTTATATAAGCCAGACAGGTTGCTCATCCCGACGCGTCTCGGACAACATCCCAATCGGCGTCGCCGAAGAGGGCGCCCGAGAAGAAGAAAAGATAGCCGGCCATCACGCCGGGGACATCTTTATCTTTACTAACGCCCTTATCGTTAAAGTAGGCCACCGTCCTAAAACCCGCGTCCTGGATGACGCCGTCGCGGACGTAGCCTACGAGCCGGAACGCGGCGTCCTCCACACGGCCGTCGCCGCGGACGTAGCCGAGGACGCGGAACGCGGCGTCCTCCACGCGGCCGTCCTCCCGCACGTAGCCAAGCGTACGGAAGCGCCCATCCTCCACCCGCCCCTCGGGACGGACAAAGCCGAGGGTCCGGAACGCGGCGTCCTCCACGCGGCCGTCGTCGCGAATGTAGGCGACGGTCCCGAAGCCGGGACTTTGGACCGTTACGTCCGCGGCCGCGGCGGCCGCGAGGAGCGCGGCCCCACACAATATAACGCGCGTGAATTTCTTCATCGAGCAACCTCTCTTTTATCGCCCGGGCCCAAACGTCGCCGGGTCCTCAGGCGCCACCCGCCGGCATCGCCTTTACGATAATCTCGCCGAGGACGACGTTGCGGTCGCCGCCGGCGAGGTCCTCCTCGTCGTTGGCGTATTTCAACAAGAGGTGGCGATACCGCCGCGCGCCGGCCTCGAGCGTCGGCGTCCAATATACGCCGCCCTTGGTAACGTCGAAGTCGGCCACGTTCTCGCCGTCCACCGCAACGGAAACGCGCGGCCGAACGCCGTTCGCCGATACCCCCCGTAGGCGGAAGCCGAGGCGATACGGCCCTGGCGGCGCGGTGAAAAAGCAGGCGACGCGGCCGTTCCAATACATCTGAATCCACCCGTTATACATAGGGAGCGGTTCGTGGGGCCAGGTCTCGCGGACCGCCAAACATTCCTCCAGCGGAATCAGACGTCGATACGGATGGCGCGCCGCCAACAGCTCGTCGTCAAAACGATAAACCGTCATCGGGTCGAGGCCCGGCCAGTTGGCGTCGCCCGGGAAGAACGCGACGCGTTCGAAATGCCGCCAGAAGCCCTCGGCATCGCCCTCGACGCCGTCCATCGCGCCGTCGGCGTATTGCGACCGCTCCGGGTAATACTCCGGCGGGAGATGGCCCACGAAATACACCGCGCCCACGTCGGCCCACTCCTCCAACGTTTTGCGCGTAATCCAGTCCACTTTAACGAGGCGATATTTAGCGGCGGCGACGGGCGCGGCGTCCGTCTCGCCGCCTTCCTCGAAGGGCCGGTCGTTCCAAACTTCTTTGACGACTACCGCGGGCCACGGGACGTTGGCCAGAACCCAACGGGCCGCGCTCGTGGGCGGCGGCTCCTTGGCCCACGCGCGCAAGCCGAGGAGAGCGCCGCGGGCCGGGAGCCAAAACGTCGCCGCCGTTAAAACAACGATAACGCCCCATCGCAATACCGGCCGCCGAAAACGCCCGCACAATTCGACGGCCAGGCCGAAGGCCGCGCCAAACGACAGCGCCACGAACGGGAAGATGTCGATGATGAAGCGGGGCGAGCCGATGCGGACCTCGGATATCGCCGCGGCGAAAGTGAGCGGGAAAAGGAGGAACAGCAAGCCCTCCCGCCGGAACCGCGCCAACACCACGGCGACGCCCGCGAGCGCTAATAGCGACGGCACCGGCGTCATCGTGAACTCCCACGCCAACTTCACCGAGTAGAGGAGCGGCCATTCGCTTGTGAACGCGTCGAAGCCCTCGACCTTATAGTGATGGTAGTTGCGGCCCAGGCACGAGAGAAACTCGTGCATGTTGAATAGCGCGCCGGGCGTCGTCGCGAGGAAGACGCCGAGCACGACGCCGGCGTAAATAAAGTAATCCCGAAGCGGCCGGC
>CAZJNB010000346.1:0-1983 GCA_964547385.1 uncultured bacterium | reverse complement strand
GTCCGGCGCGGTGCCTCGCTACTATTTTAAGAAAGCCCGCCAGCGCGGGTAGTATCGTATGTGGGGAGTTCGCGCGAGGCCGCGGTCATTTCTCTTTCGGCTTGATTACTTCCTCGCTGTTGTAGTAACCGCACTCCGGGCAGACGCGGTGCGGCAGACGGGCTTCGCCGCAGTTGGCGCATAATACCGTCTGCGGCGCCCGGACGCTGCCGTGGCTCCGGCGACCGCCCCGGCGCGAACGCGATCTCTTCCGTTTTGGAACGCCCATATATCCAAAAACTCCATCCAGCCAAGCTGGAGCGGGATTATACCCAAAGGGTATGCGCCTGTCAAGTAAAATCAGGCGCGGTGCCCGCATCCGGCGCCGGACGCTTATTACCAAGGGCGTTTTCGTCGGCGGGAATAGAAGAGGGGCGGGCGTTACGCCCGCCCCCGAAAACCTCGGAAATTACGCGTTACCGAACTACTACGAGCCGTTTGGTCGTCGCCTGGTCGCAGCCGGCGTAACGGACGAGGTAGACGCCCGCGGCCGTCCGGCTCAGGTCCGCCCGGACGGTGTGTTCGCCGGCCGGCAGGGCGCCGGTGAGAAGCTCCTTCACCTTCCGGCCGCTCAGGTCGTAGAGGGTAAGCTTTACGGTGCTCGCCGCGGGTAAGCCGATGGTGAACTTCGCGACGGACTTTACGGGGTTGGGCGCTATGGCCAGCGCGAACGAAGCCGGAACGGCGCCGGAGACGCGCGTCGTCCCGAGTTCTTGGGATTCGGCGTTGGCCACCGCTTCCAGCTTATATTCGAATTCGCCGCTGGCGACGCCCCGGTCGAAATATTTGTAGGGCGACTTCCCGGTGATAGGTTCGGCGTTCACTTTCGTCCAGGATGAGGAAACGCCGGTCGCCGCGGCGCCGTCGTTCCCGGCCGCGGCGTTGACGGGTGTCGTGCCGGCCGCGCCGGCGGCCGCTGTCGCGGCGTCGCCGAGCGGTTGGCGGTAGAGGTCGAAGTATTCGGCGTTGCCGCCGTCGTTCACCGTCCAGTTGAGCAAGATGCCCTCGCTAAGACGGCGGCCTTCGAACGACGCCAGCTCGATGTCGGTCGTCCCGACCTGGACGTCCGCCTCGAAGGTCTCGCGGTTGTGCGCCGAGACCGTCAGGGACATCGTTCCGGTGCTGGTGGGATTGATACTGAAGGAGATGTTGCCGCCGGTATCGGTCGTGCCGAAGGCGTAGACCTCGCTCCCCTTCCAAACGCATACCAGGGCGTCGGCGACGTTGCCGTCGGTGGCGTCGCCCACGTGCACATTATAGCTCTGGGGCCCGGTGGGGATACCGGCGTCGTAGTTCACTTGGAGCGGGTAGACGTTGTTCGTGGGGACCCAGATGTCGGGGTCGCCCGTCAACAACAGCTCGAAGTAGATATAACGGTAGGTCAAACTGCTGATGGTGCTCTGGAGGGCGTGTTTGTGGAAGGCGAAGGTCTGGCCGCTGACGTAGATGTCGTTCCCGCCGAATTGGTGGAAATATTCCTTTTGGAAGTCGGCGGAGAAACCCGAGGCCGGGCTCCCCGGCGAATACCAACCGTAGCGGGTATTGCCCACGAAACCGACGCCGCCGCCGTTGGCCGCGCTCACGAAATACGCCGCGCAGTTGTCGGTGCGGTCGGTGTTGCCGTCGTAGCATCCCAGCGTGTTGAGGAAGCCGAA
The DNA here is from genome assembly GCA_964547385.1 of uncultured bacterium. GTDB lineage: Bacteria > RBG-13-66-14 > B26-G2 > WVWN01 > WVWN01 > CAZJNB01. The sequence continues at coordinate 289 of CAZJNB010000346.1, read as the reverse complement.
GAACTTGGGATGGTTGGTAAGGCCGTGGAGGTCCGAGCTGTAGACGCTGCCGGAGTTCGTCCCGATAAGCGTCGTATTCGAGTGCATCGCGTGGGCGATGATGCCTTTGCCGGCGTTCATATGGGAGATGAAGTTGGTCCGGTTAAAGACGCCGCCGCCGGGGTAGTTGTTGTCCCAGAGCTCGGTGAAGTTCCAGTAGGAGGCGGTAAGGTAGTTGTCGCGGATGTATTCCATCAAGACCTTCTCGTTCGTCGACGCGTCCAGGAAGCCGCCGGCGAGGATGGCCTGG
>CAZJNB010000345.1:0-2011 GCA_964547385.1 uncultured bacterium | reverse complement strand
TGGGGTTGACCCCGGCGACGCTCGCCGGGCGTTCGCGCTTGATGCTGCGACGCCCCGTGTAATTCGTCGCCTATGCGCCTACCTAGAAATATCCGATTACGCGAAGCTATCGCGGGCCGACCGTATGGCCGCGGTTTTATACGAACTCCAGGCTGGTGCTCGCCGGACCGCGGAGCTTATGGCCGAGCTCATAACTCTATTCGAGGAGGTCAACCGTGAAGAGCGAAACGCCGATAACAGATAGGTTCCGCGTAACGCTTGCGCGGGCGGAGCTATTAAACGACCGGCTATACCACCGGATAACCGAAGAGGAATACCGGGCGGCGATAGCGCGGTTGCCGGCGTCAGCCTTGGTATTTAAGGGAACGGTAAAGGAACTACGTAATGGCGAATAGCGAGCTACAATTCTACCAAGACGGCCCGGTTGCCTACCAGCACGGCGGGATGTGGGCCGTAAAAGACGGCGACGACAACTACGAGTTTAACCCCGCGATGTCGAACCTCAGCCCAAAGGACCGGAAGGCCTTGACGCCGGAGAAGGTCTTGGCGGGTTGGCGCGAATGGAAGGCGAAATGAGACCCAGCCCGTTCGCAGAACTGGACGACCTCACCGGAACCTGCCAGAAGTGCGGCGCCAAGCACGTTAGGGAAACGCGCGCGCTCGTCGGCCGGGAATATTGTATCCCGTGCTGGTGGAACGTCGTCGACGCCGTTGGCCTTCGCGCCGCCGCCGCCGAAAGGTTTGAAGAGTATGAACCGGAAGGGGGCGAACGATAGCACCGTAAAAAACCGCGGCGAACTTTTACGCTCGCCGCGGGGCCAAAAGGAAATCCACCGTCGGTTTATAACATAGGTATAGACGGCTGTCAAGGAGAGAAAATGGATACGCGCAACTTCCCCGCGGAAAATCGGATTATTAAAGCCGCCCGGGCCTACGCACGCGCATACGAGAGGTTCCGGGATAAAGGCGGCGGCAACGAGCTCTTCAACAAGCTGGTCGCCAAACGCCGGTTGCTGCTCCTCGCCGCCGAAGGCCTCGTCGACGGCGATAAACTCGTCGCCGGCAAAGATTATCACGAAACCCCGTTCAGGCCGGGAGGTGCTACTAATGCCTAACCCGCGCGCCGGCACGTTCGTGAAGCTAAGCCCGACGAAGATAATCACCGCCCTCGCCTGCCCGCGGAAATTCAAGTACCGCTACGTCGACGGCCTCGAGCCGGTCGGCACGCCGTCGGCGCTGGCGTTTGGGCGGGCGGTCCACGCCGCGCTCGCCGCGGCGTACGCGCGGCAGAACACGCCGATGTCGGCCGACGAGGTTGCAGAGGCTTTCACCCGCTACTTCGACTTCCTCGAAGCGTTGGGCGTCAACTACAAGGAGCGCGAATCGTACGAGACGCTCCGCGAGAAGGGCGAGGCGCTGGTAACGCTGTGGTGGGAGACGTTCCGGGACGACGTGCTCGCCGCGAAGGTGCTCTCCGTGGAACAGGAACTTAGCTACGACGTCGACGTCGGCCTCGTGGTCCACGGCCACCCCGACGTAATCGAGGCACGAGACGAGCGACTATACATCGGCGACCATAAGACCGCGGCGAGCTGGGGTGAGAACGACGAAATCCTGCACGCCAAGAGCATCCAGCTCACTGCGTACGCGTACCTCTACTGGAAGGTTCATCACCGGCTCCCCGACCAGCTCTACCTCACCGTTCTCAAGAAGACGAAGAAGCCGGAGGTATTCCGGTATTTCACCCATCGAACGCGAGGAGACATCGAGGCGTTCGAGGACCACGTCCGGTACATCGCAGCGCTGATTCGATTTTACCGCGAGAACGATAACTATCCACAGAACGTTTGCCGCGATTGTTCGTGGTGCGGTTTCAACGCGCTCTGCTGGGAGCTCGACGACGCAGCGGAAGCGTTCACCACGCGCGAACGGCGCAAACAAGAACCCGCGGCCACGACGGCCGCAAGTAAGGAGGCCATAGGCAATGGCGAAAGATAAACCGCACGACCAC
>CAZJNB010000344.1:0-2016 GCA_964547385.1 uncultured bacterium | reverse complement strand
CCTCTTTGAACTTCACCGCGGCGTCGTAATACTTTTCGGCCTTGAACAGACGGTAGGCCTTGTCGTAGGCGGTGGACGCCAGGGCCTCGAACTCCTTGAACTTCTTCCCCTTGCGTAGCTCCTCGGCGTATTCGCCGGGGAAGTCGTCCGCGGCGGCGACGCGGCCCGCGAAGATACAAGCGCCCAGTACCGCCAAAACGGCGGTCTTAGCCCATATCGGTTTCGGTTTCATAATTCCATACCGGCTTACGCCCGAGGGCCCCGCTCCGCGGGGGGGGCCCTACGGCCCGATCAGGTCTTCCCGAATCTCTTCTACGCGGCGTTCCAAAAGCTCCCGCCGCTGGCGCGCCTGCTTCAAGCGTTCTTCGGCGCGCTTCAGCCGGGAACGGAGCGCCCGGATGCGCTCGGTCTCGGCGCGGCTGTAGAGCGGGCCTACGAAGAGTTGGACCGCGATGCCGCCCTTGGGCGTATCGTATTCGTCCTCGTAGGGGGTGCCGCCGATCGTCTGGGTCGAATGGCCGCCCCACCACCACTGCTCCAGCTCCGAGACGTAAGGCGTTACGACGAAGCCCCACGGCAACTTGAAGCGGGCGCCGATGTTGAGGTCGCGGCCGTCAATCTCGCCTAAAATAGATATCTTCTCGTCGAGGAAATGATACTCGAGCGAGCCGAATAACCCCTGCCACGGCTGGGAGTGCGGCCAGCTGGGGTCGCCGCCTTGGAAGCGGGCGCTGCCCACGCCCAAATGGACCGTCATCGGGACGCGGAGGATGTTGCGCATATTCTTGCTCGCGACCAAGTAATAAGCGTTGTTCTGGCGGTCATTGTCGGAATACCAGCAGGTGTTGACGCCGTAAGGGGTGCTGGCGTCGCGCGGCGGCCCGAGGTTGAAGACGCCGGCGGCGAACGCCGGCCAACGTGCGCTCTCCTTCTTTATCAGAACCTTCACGTTCCCGGAAAAGGTCTGCGGGTCGTATTCGCGGACGCCCAGCTCCACCCGCCCCAGAAGGCCGACCTGAAAAAAGGCGTCCAACTCGCGTAAGCTCTTTTGGAACGGTTGGCCGTCGTGCGTATAGAAGTCGCGGGTGCCGCTCGTCAACGCGTAACTGGACATGCCGATATTGAACTGGGTGTTTTCCATCACGTACGCGTTCGGCGTATCGAGGACGCCGTTCTGAATATCCACGCCGCCGAACGCGCCCCCGGTCCATACGGCAACCAGCGCCGCGACAGGCCAAGCCGCCGGGCGCCCGCCTATATCAAATAAGTTGCCCATTTCGTTGACCTTTCGCCGCTAAGTTAAAGAAAATCTATATTCACCACCACATTACAATTATAAACGGTAACTTTCTACGTGTCAAGTTAAAAAACCGCTTTTTCGCCCGCCAAGGCTATATCTCCTCTTGGCGCGCAATCGCGGCCCCCAAATGGCGGAGCTTCGCGTCCATATCCTCGTAGCCGCGGTCGATATGGTAGATACGGCGGACGTTCGTCTCCCCTACCCCGGCGAGGCCGGCCAACACGAGCGCCGCGCCCGCGCGCAGGTCCGACGCCATAACGTAGGCGCCATAAAGGTTTGCCACGCCGTCCACGACCGCCCGCGGCGGCACTACCTCCACCCGCGCGCCCAAGCGCCCGAGCTCCGGCACGTGCCCGAAGCGGTCCGGATATATCCCCTCCGTTACTACGCTGCGCCCTTCCGCCAACGTCGTAAGCGCCATCGTCTGCGGTTGAAGGTCGGTCGGGAACGCCGGATAGGGTGCGGTCGTAAATTCTACAGCCGTCGCCGGCAACCGGCCGCGCGCGCGCAGGCCGCCATCCACCGTAGAAACGTCAACGCCCGCGGCCCGTATCGTCTCCAGGAACGGCGCCAAATACGCCTCGTCCGCCCCCGCGACCGTTACGTCGCCGCCTGTAACCGCCCCGGCGAGCAGGTACGTCGCGGCCTCGATCTGGTCGTCCATCACCCGGTATTCGCACGGCCCGAGGGCCCGCCCGCTCTCCACTTCGATAACG
>CAZJNB010000343.1:0-2026 GCA_964547385.1 uncultured bacterium | reverse complement strand
GTAGGGTATCGAGTCGTGAGGTTGCCCTCCGAAGACGTGGACCGCGCCCGCGACGCCCCGGCGGCGCAACTCGTCTTCCATAGAATCGCGTTCCGGCCCGTCGCCCACGACCCAGAAGACCGTTTCCGGCAACGCTTCCAGCGTTCGAGCGATTATCGCCGGGAGCTCGCGGGCCCCCTGCCACGGGCGGAAGGAACCGACGAAGAGGACTACAAAACGCGCTTCGCCGAACTTGTCGCGCCGGCGCTTCGCCCGCGGCGTCGTCGCCAGCCGGGCCGAAAATTGTTCCTCGTTCACGCCCCAGAAAATCTCGTGGGCCCTCGGCCTCGCCGCCGGCCGGATAATATTAACGTTGGGGGCACAGGCGCCGTCGGCGCGCGCGAACTGCCGGTCCACCCACCACGTCAATAACCGCAAAAGCAAAGTGCCGGCGAGCCGCCGCCGATACGTGATTTCCTCCAGATGGGGGCCGTTGACTTCGACGTAGTAGGCGGTGCCTCGGGCCGCGGCGCAAATATACCCCAGGCCGTTGAGGGTGAGGTAGCGTTCCATCACGACGTTCCACCGGCGCTGCCAAAGCTCGAGTAAGAGGGGGGCCGCGCGGAGGTTGCATTTGATGCCGGCGAGCCGCGACGGCGCTCGTATTATTAGGACGCCGTCCTTTCTCTCTCGGCGGCTAAGCCCGGGCGCCGCCGCGGAGACGAGCGTAACGTCGTGGCCGCGCCGGGCCAACCCCCGCGCTACTTCCCAGGTGTGGACCGCGCCGGCGTGGTCGCCGGGGACATCTTCGTTGGAGAGATAGAGTATCTTCACCGGAGGTAATAGAGTTTGACCGTGGGCCCGGGCCGGCCCGCGCCCGCGAATATTTTGATTATAAGGCCGTTTTCGCGAAGGTAACGCCCGTATTCTTCGCCCCACGTCGAGAGCGGCGTGCCGTACGGCTTTGCCTGCTCGGCGTAGTAGTCGCGGTCGTCCGGCTCCGTTATTATGGCATAATTCGGCCGTGGGAGGTTGTCGTAATCGCGGACCTCGGCGACGAGGTGGACGTTGAACGTCCGGCGGCCGAACGGGTATGAACGGCTTTTAAGAAGCAGGCCGAACCGCCCGGGCGAGCCGCCGCCCGCGCGCCGGTAGAAGCGGCCGAGCCGAGCAAGCGATGATTTGTCGGGCCACAGCGGCGGCGCGGCGACGTCCGGCGGGATACTTTCGATGATTACCGGCGTGTCAGCGGGGATGCTTCCCTCGATGAAGGCCGCGGCCGTGGTCCGCGTATCCTCGCGCCGGCGCCAGCCGACGTACCGGACGTCTAAGCACAAAGCTACGATGAAGAGGCCGACGAGGGAAAATGCCGCGATTAAATAAAACGTTCGGCGCCGCCGGGTGCGCGCGACCGCTTCAGCCAGGGCGCCGGCGGCCAACGCCAGCGGCGGCACCAAGGGGAGGAGGTGGCGCGGCGGCAACGGCCTAACGAACGCGAATATGATAAACGGCGCCGCGGCCAGCGCGGCGATAAGAATATACCGGATGCGAGACCTGGGGAACGTCGCGATTCCCGCTACGACTACGACTATGAGCGGCCAGCCGAGCGTCATCGGTAACGTCGTCCCGAGGAGATACGCGGGCGCCGGCGCCCACCGGACCATCCCCGGGCGGTGCGCCATCAACGTGAGGTCGCGGACGAAAGACGGCGCGTCCAATACGGCGAACGGGCACGCCAGGACGAAGCCGATGACCGCGGCCGCGGCGCCGGCGGCCAGCGCGCGAAGGCGCCCCGCGGTCGTCGGCATCGGCGATACCAAGACGCAGGCGGCGAGCGCGGGCGCGTAAAATAATACGTGATATTTGGCCGCGCCGCCGAGCCCCAACAAGACGCCCGCGGCGAGCACGTAAATAAGTTTCGGCGTTTCGATGAAACCGACGGCTACGGCAAGTGCCGCGGCGCCGAGGGCGACCGCGGTCATATCGGGGAGGGTGAGGGCGCTCGCCGCCACCGCTGCCGGCGCGAGCGCGACGAAATACGCGGCAC
>CAZJNB010000342.1:0-2073 GCA_964547385.1 uncultured bacterium | reverse complement strand
CGGTAAGCCGCGACGAACGCGTCCTCTTTCCCGGCGGGAACGGCGACGACCGCGCGCGACGGCGCGACGCGGCTGAAGCGGACGACTTCGGCACCGGCGCGGGCGACGCCCGCTGTCGCGGCGTCCCGGCTCACCCCTTCCGCGAAGACCACCACAACTTCGCCGGCGACGAAATCTTCACCCCCGCCCGTGCCCCGGAGGGAGCGCGACGTCTTCATCGGCGCCGCCGCGGCACCCGCGGCCGCTACGGCAACCATAATCGCAAGAACTTTAGGTGTCTTCATATCGCGGTTCCGGTGGCTTAGTTGGCCGCGCCGCCGACACCGAACGCCTTCATAATATAATTCTTTTCGGCCGAGCGGACAGTGTCCATTTCCCTGAACGCCGCGGCGTATTCTTCTTCCTCTCCCTCGGGTACCGCGACGACGACGCGCGTGGGCGTTACCGCCGAGCGCTCCAAGAGCTCGGCCCCCGCCGCCGCCACCGCGGCGTCGATATCCGCCGGCGCCGTCCCCTCCGCGAACGTCACGACGAGCTGACCGGCGACGAAGTCATCAGCCTTATTAACGCCGCCCTCGGATGACGTATGCACGCCGCCGCACGCGAGGACCACGGGAACGAGAACACCCGCGGCCAAAACAACGGCGCCTGTGATGTTTGCGGCCTTTCTCATAACGCCAACCTCCAACAAATTATACCGGCTTAGGGATACGGCGTCAAATGAAATCGGCCCGGGCGAATAGCGCAAAGCCGGCCCAAGGCCGGCTCATACTATCGGCGGCGGGCGCCGCGCTACGTCAAATACTTCTTGACCTTGTTCTCGAGGGTCCGCCGGTTGGTCGTCCCGACGATAAAGTCCTTCACCCGGCCGTCGGCGCCGATGATATACGTCTCCGGGATACTCCGGGCCTTGGAGATATAGTTCTGGTCGATCTTATCGTCGCCCAGCAAAATCGGGTAGGTCGCGCCCAACGCCTCGGCCGCCGCCGCCAGCTCCTCCGGCGACATATCGTCGTCCGTCGAGACGCCCAGGACGACGACGCCCTTGTCTTTATAATCGTCGTATAACGACGATATATCCGGGATCTCCCGCCGGCAAGGGCCGCACCACGTCGCCCAGATGTTGAGTACGACCAACTGGCCGCGGTAGTCCTTCAGCCGGACCTTGTTGCCCCCCGTATCCTTCAACTTGAAATCCGGCGCTTTCTCGCCCGGCATCACGGTGCAATTTTCGTCGAGGTACTTTTGAGATTCCTGGGCGGCGTGTTTCATAATCTCGGCGTAGGCCGGCTCGGCACGGACCGCGGCGAACGCCGCGTCCGTCTCGAACGCGTCCTTATAATCTATAAGGTTGATATGCATGAGGGCGTTGATGCACTCCAGCGACTGCTCGGCGTCGCCGCCCTCGGCGGCCAGCCGCGCCAAAGCGTCGTACGCGAACGCGTAGTCGGAGGCGTCGTAGCCGTCCTCCTCCAGCCGGGCAACGCCCCGGGCGTAATAATCCCGCGCCTTCGCCGGGTCCGGGTCCTCTTTCTGTTGTTCCACGTAACCGAGGCACGTTAACGAGTAGGCGTTCTCGCCGGCCACCTCCAACAGCTTTAAGTAGGCCTCCTCGGCCTCGGCCACGCGCCCCATATTCAACAGGACACGCGCGTACTCGGCGCGGACGCCGTGCTCGCTCGGCGCGAGCTCGATGGCCTTACGATATAACGCCAGCCCCTCTTCCTCTTTGCCGTCGGCGTTGACGTATAGATAGCCGAGGTGATACGGCCCTTTATAATTATCGGGCTCGAGCTCCATCGCCCGGCGGTAATGCTGTTCGGCGTCGGCGGCTCGCTCCGTCTGCTGGAGGAAGGAGCCGTATTTAAGGTGCGTTTCCGCGAAGTCCGGCGCGGCCTCGAGCGCGCTCTGGAAAAGCTCCTCGGCGCCCTCGACGTTGTTGTTCGCGCAACACTGCTCCGCGGAGCGGAGGTACGCCTTCGCGGTGTCGTATTTAAGGTCGGCGTATTTGTGCGGTGCCATCGGCTTTACTCCTTTGGAAAATAATTATAGAAGGGCAAGGGACCACAATTT
>CAZJNB010000341.1:0-2075 GCA_964547385.1 uncultured bacterium | reverse complement strand
ACGTCGACGCCGGCGTAAAGGTTTTTAATACCGCCCACGCGTGAGCCCTTGACCGCCAAAATAACTTCCTTCGCGCCCAGCTCCTCCCGTATCGCCGCCGCGGCAGTTACAATATCCGCGGCGCGCGTCGCGAGGATAACCTCGTCCTTGTGGCTCAGCGGCTCGCACTCGGCGCCGTTGATGATGAACACCTCCGCGGCGCGCGCGTATTTGACGTGCGCCGGAAAGCCGGCGCCGCCCGCGCCCAGGACCCCCGCGTCGCGAACTATCTCCGCCAAGGCCATCGTAGCTACGCCGGTATATCTATGTTATCTACGACGCCAATAACCGCGGCGGAGACCGCGGCGGCGTCATCGTCCACCGCGAGCCGGGCCGCCCGGCCTACGGCGACGATTACGCGGTCGCCGATGCCGGCGTCCACGACGTCCGCGGCTACCCACATCTCGCCCGTAGACTTCATTTTTTCGTCCAGCGGCCGCACCAGGAGCATCTTCAACGCGCGGACGCTCTCGACCTTCCGCGTCGCCCAAACGGTCCCCACAACTTCGGCGATCTTCATCATAATATGGCCCGTCCTATGCCAAGCCCGCCGCGGCGAGCCGGGCTTTCAGCTTCTCTTCAAACGCGGCCCGCGCCGCGGGCGAACCGTTCAACCGTTTTTTGACTTCGCGCCAGGCCGCCGGGCAATTCTTATATTCGACCTCGACAACCTCGTGGATAATCCTATCGCCTTCCTCGCGGTTATCTTCCGTAATTGCGACGCCGACTCCGCCTAACTAATCCATTATGTGCCGCAGATAACAAGACACCGTCGCGGACCTCAGTCCGATAACAATTCCGGGAAATATTTGCGGAGGGCGTCCTTCGCGTAGGGCGTAAGCAAAGCGCCGGCGACGCGGGGCGCTTCGCCGCGACGGTGGGCGGCGATGACGTCGCCCTCGGTTAATAATACCTTCCTCTCCCCGCCGCGCGGCGCCGGATGCCGCACGCCGCCGCCGGCGCCGAAGATAATCTCCGCCTCGTCGCCGGTCCGCGCGCCGCAAGCGTCCGCTTCGTCGCGGTCAATATGGAGCTCGAGCGCCATATCCTCGCCTACGCGGACGCGCACGTCGTAAAACGTTACCCGGCGGCCGGCGGCGCCGAGCCGGGCGGCAACGGTGCCGCCGTCCTCAAGGCCGTAGGATACCGCGTCCGCCGGCGCCGCGTGAAGGTGCCGCGGCGAGACCACCCCCGCCTCCGGCAAGCGGAGGACGCCCGCCGGCCCCGCCAGAACTACCGCGAAGCGCTCGCCGGCCCGCACGTCGGCCGCTACCCCCAACCGCCGCAAGTCGCTCGCCAACAGCTCCGCGACCGTCGCGTCGCGGCTCGGGCCGACAACGCGGACGCCGGCCAGCGACGCCAAAGGACCGACGACAGCAACGACCTCAGCCGCGGCGAACTGCCCCGGCTGTTTGAGCGGCCGCGCCGCCGAGAGCGCCGCGCCAGCGCCGAAGAGCGTCGCAAGGTCGCCCGGCGATAGGTGGACGTGCCGCCCGGATACTCCCACCGGCGCCGAGAACGCCGGGCCGCCGGCCGCGCCGGTGTTCTCGAAGAACCGCATTTCCCCGGGTGGATACCCGAAGCCGCCCCGGAAATTACCCTCTCCGACGAACGCATCAAAGTCACCGTCGGTGTCGAAGTCGGCGAAAATTGGGGTGAGGTAATAGCCGATCACGCCATCGAACGGGTTTCCGGCGCCGATGCGTTCGACGAACACCGGGCTGCCGGCTGAGCCGGTGTTCTCATAGAAATGAATGCCCGCCCTGCCGAAGATGAAGCTCTTGTCGCCGGAAAACACGTCGAAGTCGCCATCGTTGTCGATATCGGCGACGCCCGGCATGCTGACCTGTCCCACGTCGACGAAGCCGAGCGGGTTGGCCACGCCGGTACGTTCGACGAAGGCCGCATTGGCAGCGGAGCCGGTGTTTTCGAAGAAATGGAGGGTGCCGTCGAACGCGCCGACGATCGCGTCAAAATCGCCGTCATTGTCGGTATCGAGAAACCGGGGTACGGCTTCGAACCCGTCATCCACACCG
>CAZJNB010000340.1:0-2075 GCA_964547385.1 uncultured bacterium | reverse complement strand
GGTGGCGCCGAAGAGGGCCGCGAAGGCGACCCCGCGCGCCCGCCCCAGGACGCGGCTCGCGACGGTCGCGACGCCGATAACGCCGGCGGCCCCCAGGTACTGGGCCCGGCCGCTGGCCGCGGCGCCCACTCTGCCTTGCGTAGGTGCGGTCATTATCGTAGAATAGTATATATGGTGCGCGTAGCGCTACTCGACCGCGACGGCGTCCTTAACCGCGACCGCCCGGATTATATCAAAACCGAGGACGAGTTAGAGGTCTTTGCGTTCGCCGCGGCGGCGGTGGCGACATTTAAGGACGCCGGGTGGCTGGTCTACGTCGTCTCCAACCAATCGGCGGTGGGCCGCGGCCTAACGTCGCGCGCCGCGGCGGCGGCCGTAACGGCGAAGCTGTGCGGCGCCGTCGGCCCCCTCGACGGCGTCTTCTATTGTTATCATACGCCGGAGGACCGCTGTGAATGCCGCAAGCCCGAGCCCGGGCTCTTGCGGCAAGCGCTCGCCGCGGCCGCGACGCACGGGCCCCTCGAGGAGTGTTGGATGGTGGGCGACAGCGGCCGGGATGTGGAGGCGGGACGCCGGGCGGGTTGTCTGACCGCGCTCGTCCTCAGCGGCCGGCTGGACGCCGCCGCGGCCCGCGCGCTCGAGCCGACGCCGGACCTCGTCGCCGCGGACGTCCTGGCCGCGGCCCGGGCCATTACGGCCCGGGAGGGTTAATCCCCCAAACAAAAAGGCGGGGCCGCGGCCCCGCCGTATTCTCCCCGGGCGGACGCGCCCGCGTTACCAGGCGCCCTCTTCTTTCCGGACCTCCAGGTTGAAACGAATGATGTTGGCGGCCTGCAGCTCCTTCATCACCGACTGGAGAACGCCGTATTCAACACTGCCCTCGGCGCGGACGTTGGTGATGATCTTATTAAAGGGGACGCCGGCGTTCAGCGCCTCGATACGCGCCTCCTTCACCATCCGCGTTATGTCGCCTTGGGCTTCGATAGGTTTGTTCTCTACGTAGACGACGCCCGCGGCGTCCACCGTTACCGCGATGACGTCGAGGTCCTTGGGAATACGTACGCCCGCGGCGGCCGACGGTAACGTAACCTCCACCGCCTCCGGCGTCTTGAAGGTCGCGGTCATAAAGAAGAAGATGAGAAGGAGGATGATGACGTCTACCATCGGCGTCATATCGATGCGGATTTGCACCTTCCGTTGCATCTTACGAAGCATATGCGAAAACCCCTTCGCGCGCGGCCTTAGCCGCCGGCGCCGGCGGCGGTCTCCGCGGTCGCGGGCGCCGCTTCCTCGAGCTGAAGCGAGACGCGCTTCACGCCGGTCTCTTCGGAAGCCCGCTTAAACTCGTCGAGGACGTCGACCATTCGGGAATACTCGGCCTTAGGTGAAACGTCGATGATCGTGATGAGTTCAGCGTTCTCCTGTTGGCGCGCGCCGATGTAATCCCCCAACTCTGGGAGTGTTACTTCCTTACCGTCGCGGTTCCGGGTATCGACGACAAAGACGGTGCCGGCGTCGTCCACCTTCACGGTGAGGACGTTTGACTCTTTAACCTTTACGAACTTCTCGCCGGCCCCCAGCTTGGGGAGCGTTATCTCTACCGCCGCCGGTTCCTTGAACTGGGACGTCATAAAGAAGAAGATGAGGAGGAGGATGATGACGTCCACCATCGGCGTCATATCGATGTAAATACTTATCCTGCGGCCGCCCTTACCGCCGCCACGCGCGGGCATATCGGCGCCGGACATCTCTTAATCCTCCCGGGCGGTAACAAGCTCCAAGAGCTCGTTGGACGACTCCTCGAAAGTGAAGTTGAACTTGTCGATACGGTTGAGGTAATAGTTATACGCGACGATGGAGATAATGGCGACGGTAAGGCCGCCGGCGGTATTGATGAGGGCTTCGGAGATACCGGTCGCGAGCTTGTTCGGGTCCGGCCGGCCTTTGGCCGCGAGGGCCGCGAGCGCGCGGATCATCCCCACGACGGTCCCCAGGAGGCCGGTCATCGTCGCGATGGAGGCGATCGTCGCGATGAAGATGAGGTTGCGCTCCAAGAGCGCGGCCTCCATCGCGTT
>CAZJNB010000339.1:0-2077 GCA_964547385.1 uncultured bacterium | reverse complement strand
TATTGGCCGAACCCGGCGACGTCGCGGACCTCGCCGCAAAGGTCTTTTCGCTTCTGTCCCGGCCTAACATCGCCCGGGCGATGGGAGCCGCCGGCCGCCGCGCCGTCCGGAAGTATTCGCTATCTCGGCACGTGGAGAAGACCATTGAAATATATGAAAAGGCGATAACCGCCAAGGCCTGCGATAAGGCGACGTTAAGCCGCCGGAGGAATACAGAGAACCGTGCATATTTGCTACATAACAGCTGACTACCCGCCGCGGCTCGGCGGCGTCGGCGACTACGTGTGGCACCTATCGCGTGAGATGCGCCGGCGCGGCTTCGACGTCACCGTCGTTACGACGGAGGGCTTAGGCGGAACTTCCGACTCCGACGAGCGGACCGCGCCGCGGGTACTGGCGGTTATAAGAAATTGGAACCTCCGTGGCGTACCTAAGTTATTGCGGGTCTTACAAAGAGTCGCCGCCGACGCCTACGTCTTAGAATACGTACCTTATATGTACGGCCGAGGAGGCGTCGCCCTTTGGCTCGTCCTCTTCTTTTGGACTTTCAAACTGAAGCGGCTGGGGCCGTTGGTTATAAATGCCCACGAGCTTTGGCGCCCGCCGTACCGCTCCGCGAAAGACAAACTATTGACGTTAGCTTCATTCGCCGGATTCCTCAGCGCCGTTTGGGCGAGCACAACCTTAGTTATAACCAACGTCTTCCGGGAAACGCTGGCGACGCGCGTTCTCGGTATAAACCCGAAGCGCGTAAAGCGAATCCCGGTGGGCGCCAATATCATACCGTCGCCGCGGCGCCGGGGCCGGGCGCACAACGACCGCGACTTCCACGTCGTAACGTTCGGGTGTTGGCACGAAGACCGCGCGGTAGAGGACGTAGTGGAAGCTGTGGCCAGCTTACGCCGGACCCGCCGGATCGGTTTATCCGTCATCGGCGATTTTACCGGCAACGGCAAACAACGGGCGCGGGTCCGAGCCGTAACTGAAAAAGCGGGGCGCGAGGAATGGTTGGAAATAACGGGGTGTTTACCTGCGGCGCAGGTATCGGGTTATTTAACCCGCGCGGACGTATTCGTTTCGCCGTTGGCGGGGGGGCCTTCGGGGCGCCGCGGGTCTCTTTTAACGGCGTTGGCGCACGGACTACCGATAGTTGCGTACGATGGCGGCGAACGCGACGATATCTTCCAAGACGGCGCCAACGTCGTATTGGCCAACGCCGGCGAGCGCGCCGGTATAGTAACCGCGTTGGAGACAATAATTAACGACCGGCGAAAACAGCGGTCGTTGGCCGCGAAGGCGCGGGCTACGTTCGAGGAACATTTCGCCTGGCCAAAGATCGCCGCGCGATGGGAAGAAGAGGTATTCGCACCGTTGACAGGAAGCCAAGGGGGCGACGATTAGAACGGCGGCGCGATGGAAGCGTTAACATTAACCGAAAAGGGATACCGGGCCGGGCCCGAGGTCTATTCCCGCCACCCGAAAGGCGCGTTGTTCTTCGGCGCAACCTGTGCCGCCGCCGCGGTAATTATTCTGGGCGTTATTTGGCCGGCGGCCCTCCAGCCTATGATATTGAGCGCTTTAGCGGCCGGCGCCTTAGTCGTCGCAGCCAAATCCCTCTTCCGCTTTTTAGTATTCTTTATCACATACCTTTTTTTCGAGGGGTTAATAAAAAACGCGTACCCTCACCCGGCAACCTTCTTTCTCCGAGATATCTTCTTATTCGTCATATACTTCGTGTGGTTTGTAAAATACCCGCTAAGCCGAGGCATCCGGGGAAAGTACGACAAAGCGATATCCGCGGTCGTGGTTATCTTCATATTTTATACCGTAATCTTGACGTTAACGCCGTTCACCGACGAAACGCTACTCTACCGGCTGGGCGGCGCACGATGGTGGTTGGCCAATGTTCCGTTATTCTTCGTAGCCGCGGACGTAATTAAAAACCGCCGACATTTCGACTTATTATGTTCTCTTTTCTTGTCGGTCTCTTTCGTTACCGCGGTCTACGGCATAATTCAATACTTCGTCGGTTTTGAGCACCTCTTCGCGATTTCGGCTAACTATAGATGGCTCGCGG
>CAZJNB010000338.1:0-2079 GCA_964547385.1 uncultured bacterium | reverse complement strand
CCCCGTGGAACTCGGCGCGGTCGGCGGGTATCCGCTGCGCGTTCTCCTCTACACGTCCACGAGCACGCGGACGCCGAACCCCTCCGACTCCGCCGCGGCGACCGCCTCCGGCTTGCCGTCTTTGGCGTGGAGGCTTTCGCTCTGCCGGCGCATCACCCGGACGTCGCCGTAGCTCGCGCCCTTAGTCTTCACGAAGTCGAGTACGTCCCCTATGATATCCTTCATCCCGAACCGTCCTTCCGTAAAAGCCTAAATATTACTGGCGCGTGAACCGGCGAAAGCCCGAGCACGCCACGACCGCGACGTCTTCCCCCGCCAAGGCTTCGTCCAGGAGGATGTTGAGGCCCAACGAGTCCGAGGGCGTGTGGCCCGCGACCACGACGTTGATGTGGTTCTTTTTAGCGATCTCGAGGTTGTCGTCGGATATATGCATACCGACGAAGGTCCCGACCTTCGTATTCGTCGCCAACTTTTCGAACATCCACTTCGAGCCGCCGGTGCCGCCGGTCATATCCACAAAGACTTCGCCCGCGCGTATCCGCGCCGGGTTAGTCTCCGAGGGTATCGAGCGGGCCAAAAACGCCAGGCCCACGCCGAGGCGACGGGCGTCGGCGTATTCCGGCAGCCGCCGAAGGACCGTCATCACGTCCGCCACCGTTTCGGGCCGCTCGGCGTCAAACGCATCCTGCAAGAACTTCGTTACGCAGTTGTCCGCGACGGTGTGGAGGCAGACGAACGGGAAGCCTAACAGGCGTGCGGCATCCACGGCCCGGGTGTGGTTTAGGACCAAAAGGCGTCTTTTGACCTCGTGGAGCCGCCGGTCGAGAATCCCCTCCGCGACGTTTATCGGCACGCCGAATTTGGAGAGAATGTCCGCTTGCATCTCCATAACGCGATAGAGGTTCGCGAGGGCGTAACCCTCCGGGTGGTGCGCGACGCAGAGGTCCACCGGCGTCCCGCCGGCGCGCAGGCGCTCGGCGAGTAGGATTTCGCCCACCTCGAAATCAACGCCGACCATAATGCTCTTCAGCTCCGCGTCGTCGGCGCCGTTGAGTATACGCGTATCGGCATACGGATTTTCCAACCGTTCGGCGTCGAAGTCGTCCTTCCGGTCGTCGGCGAGCGTCTCAAACGTCCGCCTCTCACGCGCCAGATAAGCGAGGACGCCGTCCTCACCACGGGGGTCGTGCGCCCGGCCCACGGCCAGGGCTCTGTTGAAGAACTCGCGTAACTTCAATGGAATATCTCCTTCCTACTACGACCTTTCAACTTCGGAGGAACTTCGTGTCAGGATATCGCGCGCCCACGCCGGCCGCCTAAAGCCGGAGGCCAGCGCCGCGGCCGGGTTGTCGAGAGAGGCGGCGTAGGCCGCCGCGGCCCGCGTCCCCCGCCCGAGGTCGCCCCCCCCCAGCGCCGGCGACGCCAAGGCTTTTAATACGTTGAAACGTCCTGGCGACGGCGAGCCGCCGAAGAAGGACCGCGCAAGCGCCAAGACGAAACGCGTCGCCCGCGCCGCGCCCCATCGCCGCGCCAGGGGAATATATACGGGCCACGAGACCCGCCTCGCGAGCAACGCCGTCTCCCAATAATACAACAGCGGCAACGAAAAGAAATGATTCTGGTGGTGGCATACCGAAACTAAAAGCCGGAATTCCTCCTTTATCGTGAACGCGCCGCCGGCAATATAACACAACGCCGCCATTCCCCGACGCGGCGGCATCGCCGCGGCCGGGCTCCAATGGAGGTCCAGCACCTCGCCCCGCCGGCAGAAACTCCGCCCCGGCCACCACCGCGGCTCCCGCGGCAACGGCGTGAACCCCTCCCGTACCAATACGTCTTGCGCCGCGTGGTAGTTGTCCGGCGACACTAATATATCCACATCCGCCATCGGCCGGCACGCCGGGCTCGGGTAGACGGCGAAGGCGACATCCACACCCTTGAGCCCCAGCGCCGGAATCCCCTCCGCCGCGAGCGTCGCCCGGACCGCCTCGAAGTTCTTGCGGAGGCGCAGATTCGTCGCGAGCGTAGCCCGCGCCACCGCGGTCATTTCTCGCTTAAAGCCGTTGCTCCCGCCGCCGG
>CAZJNB010000337.1:0-2085 GCA_964547385.1 uncultured bacterium | reverse complement strand
CCCCCCACATTATCTTTGTCGGCGTTCGACTCCCCCCCCCCCGGACCCCCCCAAAGCCACCGGAAAGAAAGGGGGCCGGCCGGCGGCCCGGCCGTCTACGCCGGGGCGCCGGCGCGCCACAACTTCTCGGACGAAGGCGTGCCCAAGGGCGCGGTCCTCGTCGAGCTCGCCGGCGAGGGCGCCCGGTGGCGCTTCGCCCAAGTCCCGAGCCGCGAATTCGTAACCGTCGACGTCGCCGCCCGCGTAGGCGAGGACCTCAAGAACACCATACGGGCCGCGGCCGCGGGCCGAAGCTACGACGACGCCGTAGTCCGCGTGCGTATCGCCGGCCAAGCCGCCGGCGCCGGTCAACTCGCAAGCCACGATATCGCCGCCGCGTTCCCCGGCGCGTTCACGGTAAAAGTAGCTTTCGTAGCGCGTCCCGCCACCGTACGCGAGCGCCGCGGCATCCCGCCCGAGAGCAACGTCCGCGAAGCCCTCCAACAATACACCTCCCGGCACCCGCCGGCCTTCGACTTATCCGTCGAAGAGCTTCTGGCCCGCGCCGCGGAGTGGGAGCTGTAAGCAAGCCGCCGTGTTGCCCCTATCCCTCACCGTCAAAGATTTCCTCAGCTACGGCCGCGAGCCGCAGACTTTATCTTTTGAGGGCCTCGCCTTGGCGTGTCTCACCGGCCCGAACGGCGCCGGGAAGTCCGCCCTCTTCGACGCCATAACGTGGGCGTTGTGGGCGCGCGCCCGCACTCGAGCCAACGACGACCTCGTCCGGCGAGGCGCCGATACCGCCGCCGTCGCGTTCCGCTTCGAGGTCGCCGGCGAACGCTACCGCCTTTCGAGGTCGTATAGCCGGCACGCGCGCAAACACGACGCGACCTTGACGCACGAAACCGACGGCGCCGCGGCGGCGGCAATAATCGCCCACGGCGTGAAGCCCGTCGCCCAAGCCGTCAACGAATTGATAAAACTCCCGTACGAGACGTTCGTCGCGAGCGTTTATCTTAAACAAGGGGAGGCCGCCTTCTTCACGAAGTCCCTGACGGCCCGCCGCCGTAAAGAATTACTATTCTCTCTCTTGGCGTTAGAACACGTATGCGCCTTGGGAGACGCGGCCGCGGCGGCGGCGAAGGAGGATCGCGAGCGACTCGCCCGCACCGAAGCCGAGGCCGCGGCGTTGGAGAAGGAAGCCGCCGGCGCCGAGGAGGCCCGGCGGGAAGCCGCGGCCGCGGCCAAACGAGCCCGCGCCGCCCAACGACGCGCCCAAACGGCATCGGCCGCGGTCGAGGCCGCACGTCGGCGCGAAGGAGAATTGCGCGACCGTCTCGCGAAGCGCCGCGAGAAGAGCGCCCGCCTCGCCGAAGTTAAACGGGAATTGGCCGCGGCGCGCACCGGAGAACGTGAAGCCGCCGGCGAACGTGCGGCCCTCGAAAAAACAGTCGCCGCACGCGATGATGTGGTCGCGGCCTACGGGAAACTGGAAAGCGCGCGCGGCCGCTTGCGCACCCTCGAGGAAAAGGGCCGCCGTTGGAAAGAAATCAACGCCCGTACCGAGATAATCCGTGCCGCCGGCGAAGAAAGGCGCCGCGCCGCCGAGAGGGAATTGGCGCTGGCCGAGGAGCGCCTCCGGCAAGCCGAAGGGGCCGTCGCCGCGCTCGAAGAAGTCGCGTCCGACTTGCCGGCCCGCAAGCGCGCCGCGCAGGAGTACGCCAGCGCTGAAGACAGGTTCAACCGGCAAAAGAAGAGGGAGAGCGAATGGCGCGCCGGAGAGCGGCGCTTGGCCGAGGCACGCGCCGCCTACGAACGGGAAGAGGCCGTAATACGCATCGCCCTCGCAACCACGCGGAAGGCATTAGCGAAGTGGGACCGCTTCGACGAACACGTCGCCCGGGCGCGCGCCGAGGCCGCCGCCGTCGAACGAAAACGCGACGCCCTCCAAAAAGAGCTAGCCCGCTTGGAGGAAGAAACGGCGCGAGCAAGGGACATCGGCTCCGGGCTCGCCGCGGCGGCGCGGGAGGCCGAAGTCGCCGGCCGGCGCCTAAACACATTACACGAAAAGCTCACCGACTTCGCCGCCGGCGCGTCCGCCTGTCC
>CAZJNB010000336.1:0-2088 GCA_964547385.1 uncultured bacterium | reverse complement strand
CCTCCTCGCGGGCGGCGGCGCCTACGGCCACGCCTACGCGCTGTTGTGGGCGAAACTCCGCTACTTAGGTGCCCGGCCGGACGACCCCCTCCGGCTCGCCGCCGCCGCCCGCATATTTTGGATGGGCCCCTACGACACCGCCTCGCTCCGGCGGATTCTGGTGGAATACGGGCCGCTTTTTATCGCGGCCGCCTTCTCCCTGGCCCGAGCCGTAATCCCGGCGCGGGCGGGCCGGCCGCGGCCGACGCGTCTCTCGTTCTTTCCGGCGGCGATGGCCGCGGTTACCGCGGGCCTATATTGGCTCGTGGTCCGGCTGACGGTATTCTTCGCGCCGTGGGCGGCGGCGCTCGCGGTTTTTCCGGCGGCGGCGGCCCGCCGTCGGTGGGCGCGACTGGCGTCGTGGGCCGCGGTCCTCGGGCTGGTGGCGTTCCAAGTCTATTGGGCCTTCTCCTATCAACGGCCTTCGTGGTATCGGAGGTTGTTGGATATCGCGCCCGAGACCGAAAGGCCCGTCTGGAACTACGGCGCGGAAGACAGCAACGTCTTCAGCTGGCTGCGGGAAAACACGCCGCCGGGCGCCGCGGTCCTGGCGCAGTTCGGCATCAGCGCCTCGGTGATGTATTGGGGAAAGAGGCCGGTAGTCCTCCATCCGATGTTCGAGGTCCCGACGATAAGGCCGAAGATTATCGACGCGTCGCGCGCCTTTATGCGCTCGGAGGAGGCCTTTTACCGTTTCTGCCGGGGCCGGCGTGTTAGTTACGTTTTGTTCAACGCGCCGGTCTTCCTGGTCTACGAGCCGCCCGGCGACCGCTACTTCGCCGCGGCGCCGACGCCGCCGGCCGACGCCGTGGCTCGGAAGATGCAGTTCGCGCCGGAGACGCTTACGCGTTTCCGCCTCGTCCAAGAGACCTATTCGATGCGCGTCTTCGAGGTGGGCCGGCGCTACGACGGCTACCGCGCCCGACGTTATCACCCCTACTTCGACGCCGGCGTCTTCGACGACGTGCCGACGCGCGACCGTTACTACGACGTCGCCCGCAAGATAAGGCGGGCGGGCGAGCATTACGACGTCGCCACCGCCTTTGAAAATCGGCATAACTTCGCCGCCGCCGCCCGGGAATACGCCCTCACCCTCAACCTCCACGCCGACTACGAGGATGCGCAAATGCGCCTCGGCTACTGCCTGGTCAAGTTGGAGCGGGTGGAAGAAGCCGCGCCCCATTTCCGGCGGGCGCTCGTGGTGGACCCGGGGAACGCCACCGCTCACACCTATATGGGCTCCTATTATTTCGTTACCGGCGCCCTCGCCGCGGCGCTCCACGAATACCGTCGGGCCTACGAGCTTGCGCCCGACGACGCCGACAACCTCGCGCGCCTCCGGCTCCTCGAAAAAGCGATGGCCGGCTCCTAAAGCCGGCCGTGTTCGCCTCGTTCTCTCATATAAACCCGAACGTATTACCCTGCGCCCCGCGGTTTCGGCTCGTGGTCGCGGATGCCCCAGCCGAGCTTCTCCCGCAGGAGCTTATAGAAATCCTTCTCCTCCAGCCTTATCAGACGGAGGCGTTTCTTGGCGCGGGTGAAGAAGACGCGGTCGCCCTCGCCGAGCGTAATGGTCGCCTGGCCGTCCACCGTCATCAGAACTTCTTCCTTGCCGCGCGTCTCGACGCTGATGCCGACTTCGAGGTTGGGGGGGATAATGAGCGGCCGCACCGTGAGCGAGTGGGCGCATATCGGCGTGAGGAGGAGCAGGTCGACGCGGGGGTCGACGATGGGACCGCCCGCGGAGAGGGAATAGGCGGTTGAGCCGGTGGGCGTCGTCGCGATTACGCCGTCGCCCCGGTAGGAGAAAAGCCTTTCCTTGTGAATATAGGCGTTCACGATTACGATACGCGATACCGCCTTGGGGCCCAGGACGACGTCGTTCACCGCCAGGATATCGCGCACGATCTCGCCGTTCGCGCGCTCGAGCCGCGCGGCGAGGACCATCCGACTCTCCACGAGAAAACGGTCGGTGAGAATAGCGTCCACCGCCGTCTCCAACAGGCCGATGTCCATCTCCGCGAGGAAGCCGAGGCCGCCGAGGTTGAC
>CAZJNB010000335.1:0-2088 GCA_964547385.1 uncultured bacterium | reverse complement strand
GAATATGAAATCCCCCAGGGTAAACACCTCAAAGTCCACGAGGGCGACCACGTAACCGCCGGCCAACAGCTCTGCGACGGCAACGTTGACCCCCACGATATACTTCACGTCAAGGGCGACAAGGAAGTCTCGGAATACCTCGTCAACGAAATCCAAGAGGTCTATCGGCTCCAGGGCGTGAACATCAACGACAAGCACCTCGAATGTATAGTCCGAAAAATGCTTAGAAAAGTCCGCATTGAGACCGCCGGCGATACCGACTTTCTCCCCGACCAAATCGTGGGTAAATTCGCCTTCCGCGACGCCAATGAGGCGATGATCGCGAAAGGGAAGAAGCCTGCCACCGCGACGCCGATACTACAAGGTATTACCGAAGCCGCGCTCTCTACCGATTCCTTTATAAGCGCCGCCTCCTTCCAGAAGACCACCCATATCCTTGCCGAAGCCGCGTTCGCCGGGAAACGCGACCACCTCTTGGGGTTGAAGGAAAACGTGATTATGGGACACCTCATTCCCGCGGGCCTCGGCGCCTTCCACGCCGAAGATGTCGTCCTCGAGATGAAGGCGGCGGCGAAAGAGAGCGCCGTCGTCGTAGAGGAATCGGCGAGCGAACCGGACGCGCCCGGACGCGTCGCCGGGAGGAAATATGCCCACGATTAACCAATTGGTGAAACACGGCCGAAAGAAACCCACGAAAAAATCCAAGTCGCCCGCGCTCAACAAGTGCCCCCAACGACGGGGCGTATGCACCCGCGTGTGGACCGTAACGCCTAAAAAGCCCAATTCCGCCTTGCGGAAGGTCGCCCGGGTCCGGCTTACGACCGGTATCGAAGTAACCGCCTATATCCCCGGCGTGGGCCACAACCTACAAGAACACTCCATCGTTCTCATACGCGGCGGCCGCATCAAGGATATCCCCGGCGTCCGCTACCACGTCATCCGCGGTAAGTTGGACGCGGCGGGCGTCGCCGACCGCAACCGTAGTCGTTCCAAATACGGCGTCAAACGCCCCAAAAAGGCAAAATGAAAAAAACCGCGTTCTTACCCAACGTAAACATTCGTGGAGGTTTTGCAGCTAATGCCGCGCTCGCGTAAACCGGAGAAGAGGTCCCCTCCGGCCGACCCCAAATTCTCGTCGACGCTCGTAACCCGTTTCATCAACAACCTTAACGCCCGGGGTAAACGGTCGGTGGCGGTGAAGATATTCTACGACGCGATGGCCATCATCGCCGAGAAGTCGGGCGAAGACGCGCACGCCGTCTTCAACCGGGCGATAAACAACGTTAAACCTTCCTTGGAAGTGAAGTCGCGTCGCGTCGGCGGCGCTACGTACCAAGTGCCGATCGAAGTCGCGTCCGCCCGACGGCTGGCCCTCGCGATCCGGTGGATTAAAGCCGCGGCCCGCGCCCGCTCCGAACACGGTATGGCCCACAAACTCGCGGCCGAGCTCCTCGACGCCGCCCAGGGCACCGGCGCGGCGCAAAAGAAAAAAGACGACGTTCACCGGATGGCCGAGGCCAATAAAGCGTTTGCCCACTATCGGTGGTAGCGGCGGGTTACACTCTCCCCCGCCGAGCGGCGCGGCGCCGCCTACGCTAAAAGCCCCCACCGCCGGGGATGCGAATCGGGCCGTCTCCCCGGGGGGACGGCCTCGGTGTTGAGATTATGACGCGTCATGTCCCAATTGCGAACGTTCGTAACGTCGGCGTCGCCGCCCACGTAGATGCCGGCAAAACGACCGTCACCGAACGCGTCCTCTACTACACCGACAAGACGTATAAGCTCGGCGAGGTCGACGACGGCGCCGCCGAGATGGACTGGATGGAGCTCGAGCGCGAGCGGGGGATTACTATTACCGCCGCCGCGACCACCGTCGCCTGGCGGGGCCGCCGCATCAATATAATCGATACCCCCGGCCACGTCGACTTCACCGTCGAGGTCGAGCGTTCGCTTCGCGTCCTCGACGGCGCCGTCGTGGTGTTGTGCGCCGTCGGCGGCGTAGAGCCACAATCGGAGACGGTGTGGCGCCAGGCCAACCGTTACCACGTCCCTCGCATCGTGTTCGTCAATAAAATGGACCGCGTCGGC
>CAZJNB010000334.1:0-2101 GCA_964547385.1 uncultured bacterium | reverse complement strand
TGGGGGGCGTCTTTTGCCGCTTATTCTTCGGAAATGTCGCGGCGGGCGCGCTGGGAGTTGTTCCGGCGGTGTGCCCGGGGGACCGTCGCGCGCGTAGTGGGGACGCCCGCGGCGCTATTCCTACCTCTCGCACCCGACGCCGCGGTAGTTGTGCTCGAAGAGGAGAACAACGCGTATAAGCAATGGGAGCGTGCGCCCTATTACCACGCGCGCGATGTGGCCGCGGCGCGGGCGACGCGGGCGCCGTTGGTCTTGACGGCGCGGACGCCTTCGCTGGAGGCGTATGCGGCCGTGGCCGCGGGCGCGACGCGTCTTCGCGAGCTTCCCCCTCGGGCGGCGGCCGGCGGCGGCGTTACCGTAGTCGATATGGCGCAGGTTGTGAGCGCCGAGGGCGCGGTGGTCTTGTCGGCGGCTTTGGTGGTCGCCTTGGGCGATACGCTGGCCGCCGGCGGGCGGGCCGTGGGGCTCGTGAACCGGCGCGGGTATATCCCTTATATCTATTGCCGGACTTGCGGCCGGGCGCTAAGATGCTCTTCCTGCGACGCCGCGTTGACCTACTACAAAGAGGAGGATGCGCTGAGGTGTCATTATTGTATGCGATACGAGCCGTTGCCGCCGCGGTGTCCGTCGTGCGGTAAGGCGACGCTCGTGGGCGTGGGCTTTGGCGTAGAGAAACTCCTTTCGGAAGTGAAGCTGGCTTTTCCCGAAGCCCGCGTCGCGCGGGTCGACTCGAGGGCCCTGGGGACGCCGGCCCGGGTGCGCCGGTTTTGGCTGGACTACGGCGCCGGGGCCTACGACGTAGTCGTGGGGACGCAGATGGCCCTCCGCGCCCTCGACGCGCCGGAGGTTAAACTCGCCGCCCTCGCGAGCGCCGATACGGCGATGAGCCTTCCGTCCTTTCGCGCCGCCGAACGAACGTTTCAAATTATCCGTAATATGGTCGAACGTCGGCCCTCGGGCTGTCGCGTTATCGTCCAGACGTTCCACCCGGACCATTACGCCGTCGCCGCCGCCGCGGCCGGCGACTACGACGCGTTTGCCCGGGCCGAACTCGCCTTTCGCCGGCGGCTGAAGCTACCGCCTTACTGTCACCTGGTCAACGTCGTCGTGAGCGGCCGGGCGCGGGAGGCGACCGCGGCGGCGGCGGAGAAGGTCCGTTCGCGGTTGGAGGGTGTTTTCGGGGACGCCGCGGCGTTGCTCGGGCCGGCGCCGGCGCCGCTCGGGCGCTTGTGCGGCCTGTTTCGCGAACAGATATTGGCTAAAACGACGGAAGAGGTTATTGCCGAAAAGGGGCCGGCGCTCGCCGCCCTCGTCCGCCGGAAAGGGCGGCTTAGGGTATCGGTGGACGTGGACCCCTACGAACTCTTTTAGCCGAAGCGCCTTCGCCCGGGAGTGGGTTTCGGCGACCACGGCGGCGTCGCCACCGGGGGTTACCGGAAGAGGGCCCTCACCCGCCCGAGGGATGTCGGCGCGACGCCCGCGCCGCTAAACGTTATCCGGAAACGGTTGACCTTCGTCCCCACCGTCCCCTCGGTGGCGTTGTAGTCCTTCGCGATAAGGAGTACGTTCGCGCCCGCGACGTAGGACCATACGTCTACGCCGACGCCGAGTTGTTGGTTACGCCACCGCACCTCGATAATAAGACTATCTTGGTTATTATAGGGGAACGCCGGGGAGCAGTCGATGCCGAACCACTTGTCCGGCGTAGTATTAATTACGTAGGGGTCCGCGGACGCGACCAGCACCGGCGTATTGCCGCCGTAGTTCTGGTTGAAGTTCGTCGTGACTTCGGTCCGCGGCGTGTGGCACAGACGCGCTTCGAACTCGTGGAAGTTCGCGCCCGAGTACGTCCCCCAGGATTGCCATTCGACCCGGGTTACGTCCGCGGCGACGTTCAGCTCGTTCTGCG
This sequence comes from uncultured bacterium, assembly GCA_964547385.1. GTDB lineage: Bacteria > RBG-13-66-14 > B26-G2 > WVWN01 > WVWN01 > CAZJNB01. The sequence continues at coordinate 192 of CAZJNB010000334.1, read as the reverse complement.
GGACCAAAACTTGGACCCGGTATTGCAAACCTCAACTTCCGCAAAAGGGGATGTTCAGTTTAAATTCCTTGCCGCCGACGATGACTTGGCCGGCGAACGCGGTGCCCGCAATCGCGGCGAGGACCGTGGTCGCCATTATTATCCGGCGCATAATGAGACCTCCTTTGCCGAGAACATATTTCGCCAACCTCC
>CAZJNB010000333.1:0-2119 GCA_964547385.1 uncultured bacterium | reverse complement strand
GGGTAACCAATCCGAGAAGTAATAATCCTCGAAGCCGTCCGTTACCGGACAATCGCGATTGAGGATGCGGTTGGCGACGAAGGCGGTGGTCTCGTAGCCGGCGGCGCGCAACGCCTGCGCCACCGTGGGGGAATATTTATCCGCCTCCGGCCGTTGCCGCATAGTGTTCGTGTCCGGATATTGCCCGGTGAACATCGTCCCCATCGCCGGCCGCGTCCACGTCGCGTTAGTCCAGGCCCGGCTGAAAACGAGCGCGTTCTCCTGGGCGTAACTATAGAGATACGGCATTAAGTCCGGCCGGAACGTATCCCCCCGCCACGCGTCCAGGACGATGAGGACGACGTTCGGCCCGGGCGGCCGCGGCCTAATCGCCCGGGCGCCATAGCAAGCCGCGACGACAACGACCAGGCCGACCGCGCCCGCGACGCGCACGTAGCGGCCGACCCGTCGCCACCACCGCCGGCGGCTTAGGCCGAAACCCAACGCCAAGGCCGCCGCCGCCGCCATAAAAACGAAGAACGCCCAGTAGCCGAAAAAGGGCGCCGCTTCCTGGACGTCAAGGGTGAAGAAGTGCAGGTTGATTTCGTATTCTTCGATGGAGCCGAGGACCAACCACCCGACGTTCGCGGCTACGAGGACCGCCAACGCGACCGCGCCCCGCCACCGGCGGCCGCTCTCCCGCGCCGGCTTCCTTCTTAGAAAAGCCGCCAAGGCCCGAACGCCGGCGGCCAGAAGGACCACCGCCGCGGCCACCGCCGCGTAGAATATTGCCCGCCCGGACCACGAGACGAGCAAGACGTCCGGCGACCACGTCGCCGCCGGCGGCCGCCATCTGTTCAGCAAGGCCTCGACGCCGCCCCAGAAAAAGCCCACCGCGGCGGCGAACGCCAAGAACGCCCACCCGCTACGAAGGACCTTCGCTATCGTCGCTCTCGTAAAACGCACGTCGCGGATTTTACCATACCGCCTCGCGCCAAGACAAGGACAACCTCTCCGCCGCCCCTTCCCTAAAATAAACCCCCTCCGAAGAGGGGGCGCGCACATAAGCCAGGACCGGGATTCGAACCCGGGACCTGTTGATTACGAATCAACCGCTCTGACCGACTGAGCTATCCTGGCGTCCCTTAGTCGGTGTCGGTCCACTCCGCGGACCACTCGCCGAAACCGTCGTTCGCGAAGACCTCGAGGTAGAAAAGGCCGCCGCCGGTCAAGTTAATGGTGTCGCCCTCGCTGAGGTCGAACTCGGCCAGCTCGTTATGGTCCCGGCCGTAGACCGTAACCCAAAAATCGGCGCCTTCGGGCCAATCGAAGACGACGTCCAGGTTGCCGGAATCGGCGAGCAGGGCGAACTCGTCCTCGTCCGTATTGTCGTTGACGTAGCCGCTGACGTAGCCGTCGAACGCATACGCCGCCGCGGCGAGCGCGAACGCCGTGGCCAGTATTAGGGTTAATCTCTTCACTTCGGCTTCCCTTCGTTGGAGGGTTGACGCTCGTAGAAGGCGGTCCAAACGCCGCCTCCCGACTCCGAATAAACTACCAACGTGAACTTCCCGCCGCCGATGAGTTGGATGACCGGGCCCTCGGCCAGGGCGAAGTCGCCCAGCTCCTTACCGGTTTGCCCCAAGACCTTGACGCGGAAGTCGGACGTCGCCGGATATGTAAAAGTAACGTCGAGCGGGTCCGCCTCGGCGTAGATGTCCATCCGCGCCTCGGTCCGCTCGTCGTAGAGATAACCGCTGAAGTCAACCGCCGCCCCGGCGACGCGGGCAACCCCCACCGTTAAAACAACCATCGCCGCGGCCACTACTCTCGACATCCCGAACCCCTTAACTTTCGGCACTATAAGGTATCTGCCGCAGGGCGGAATTGAACCGCCGACACCTGGATTTTCAGTCCAGTGCTCTACCAGCTGAGCTACCGCGGCTTTTACGGCTTGCTTTTATCATAGCGACGCGGCGGTGTCAAACAAAAAAGCCTTTTCGCCTACGAGAGCGGCGCCGCGGCGCCGAGAACGAAAAATTTTCCTCGACGCGCGCGAGCTAATATATAATATTAAGGGTTACGTAACCGTATTACGCCGAAGGGCGCTAATCTGAAAGACACTTCGCAAAAAGACTTC
>CAZJNB010000332.1:0-2130 GCA_964547385.1 uncultured bacterium | reverse complement strand
CACGGATTTGAAGTCCGGCCTGCCCACCAGTAGCAGCTCCGCCCCCATCTCGCGCCATCTTACCATATCCCCGCCGAAAACGCAAAACGTTATGCGTCCTCGGCAGAACACCTGGTCAGCCGCCGAGGGCACGTTCCAAATCCGCGACCAGGTCGTCACTATCCTCGATGCCGACGCTGGCGCGGATAAGACTGTCGGTAATACCGAGGGCGGCCCGCCGCTCGGGCGGGAGCGACGCGTGCGTCATAATCGCCGGGTGCTCGATGAGCGACTCCACGCCGCCGAGGCTTTCGGCCACCGTGAACACCTTCAACCTACCGAGAAACGCCTGCGCCTCGTCAAGGCCGCCGTCCAATATAAACGAGACGATGCCGCCGAAACCGGCCTGCTGACGCGCCGCGACAGCGTGTTGCGGATGCGACGCGAGGCCGGGGTATATCGTTCGCGCTACGCGCCGGTGGCCTTCGAAGAACGTCGCGACGCGCGAAGCGTTCTCCTCGTGCCGCGCCATCCTGAGAGCAAGCGTCTTTACGCCCCGCAAAACGAGCCAGCAGTCGAACGGCCCGGGGACGCCGCCCACCGCGTTCTGGAAGAACTTCAACCGCTCGTATAATTCCTCGTCGTTCACGACGAGGGCGCCGCCCACGACGTCGCTGTGGCCGCCTATATACTTGGTAGTGCTGTGGACTTCAATATCGGCGCCCAGCGCGAGCGGCTTTTGGAAGTAGGGACTCAGAAACGTATTGTCCACCACCAGGAGCGCGCCGGCCTGATGGGCCTCGTCCGCCGCCGCCTCGACGTCGATGACCTTGAGGAGCGGGTTCGTCGGCGTCTCGAGCCAGACGAGGCGGGTCTCGGCTCGGAACGCCGCGGCCAACGCCGCGCCGTCCGCGGCGTCCACGTAAGAGAAGGAAACGCCGTAACGGGTGTATAACTTCTCGAAGAGGCGATAGGTCCCCCCGTACAGGTTCTCGGAGGCGACGACGTGGTCGCCCGCGGCCAAAAGACACATTACGTCCGCGATCGCCGCCATCCCGGAGCCGAAGGCCAGGCCGCGGCGGCCGCCGCACAACGCCGCCAGGCACTCCTCCAACGCGGCGCGCGTGGGGTTCGCGGTCCGGGAATACTCGTAGCCGGCGTGTTCGCCGGCCCGTCGCTGGGCATACGTGGACGTCTGATAGATCGGCGGAATCACCGCGCCGGTCGTCGCTTCCGGCTTCTGGCCGGCGTGGATCGCTAAGGTAGAGAACTTCACGCGCGCACCTCCTCGGGTGTTACCAACGCGTCGAAGCCGTGCTCGGCGAGCCACGCGTCGTTGTAGATTTTACTCAGATACCGGCTTCCCGAATCCGGCAGGACCGTAACCACTACGGCATCCTCGCTCGCGACCGCGGCCACCCGCGCCGCCGCGGCTACCGCGGCGCCGCTCGAGCCGCCGGCGAACAACCCCTCCTCCCGGCATAACCGCCGGGCGTAAGCGAACGCCGTCGCGTCGTCCACCTGGACCATATCGTCCACGATGTCGAAGTCGAGGGCGCCGACCAACATATCCTCGCCGATGCCCTCTACCTGATATACCGCCGCGGCGCCGACCCGGCCCGTCTTGAAGTAATCGTAGAATACCGAGCCGACCGGGTCCACCGCGATAATCTGAACGTTCGCGTCTCGTTCTTTAAGATAACGCGCGACGCCGGTAAGGGTCCCTCCGGTCCCCGCGCCCGCGACGAAGTAATCGAGCCGGCCGTCGAGCTGTTCCCATATCTCCCGGCCGGTGCCGTAATAATGGGCGTCTATGTTCTTCGGGTTGAAGTATTGGTCCACGTAGAACGCACCCGGCGTCTCGCGGGCGATGCGCTTCGCGACCTCGTAGTAACTCTCGGGCGAAGTCGCCGGCACGTCGGTAGGCGTTATCACCACCTCCGCGCCGAAGGCGCGCAACAGCTCGACCTTCTCCGCGCTCATCTTATCGGGCATCGTGAAGACGGCCCGATACCCCTTCACCGCGGCGACCATCGCGAGGCCGACGCCGGTATTGCCCGAGGTGTTCTCCACGATCGTCCCGCCCGGTTTGAGGAGGCCGCGCCGCTCGGCGTCCTCGACGATATACCGCGCGATCCGGTCCTTGACGCT
>CAZJNB010000331.1:0-2130 GCA_964547385.1 uncultured bacterium | reverse complement strand
GTGTTAGGGGGAGGTGATAAGTAGGGGCGACCGGCGAGTCACCCCTTAAGACCGGACGGCGCGATAGGAACATGTAGGGGCCGACATTTATGTCGGCCCGCCTTTGCGCCGGGGTAGGGGCGCAAGGCCTTGCGCCCCTACGAAAGCGCGCCGACCTTGGGGTCGGCGCGCTCATTTCGGCCGCCGAGCGATTTATCGCCGACGTCGCCGCGCCGCGGGCGCGCCTAACGGTAATAGCCGACGCGGTCGTTGCCCGCGTCGGCGATATATACGGTCCCGCCGGCGGAAACGGCGACGCCGTTGGGGATATCGAACTCCCGCTCGCCGGCGCCGTGCCCGCCCCATTGCCCGAGGTAATCGCCGCCGCGAGTGAAGACCTGGACGCGGTCGTTTCCCACCTTGCCCTCCAAGCCCGCGTCGGTAACGTATATCGGGCCCGACGGCGAGGCGGCGACGCCGGTAGCATAATTGAACTCGCCCTCCCCCGCGCCGTACGCGCCCCAGCCGCCCAGGAAAGAACCGTCGGCGGTGAAATACTGGATACGGGAGTTGTTGTGGTCCGTAACGTAGACGGAGCCATCGGCCGTTACGCCCACGTCCGCGGGGCCACGGAATTGCCCCTCGCCGGACCCGTACGAGCCCCATTTCCCCAGGAACGAGCCAGACGCGGTGAAATATTGAACCCGGTTGTTCCCGTAATCGGCGACGTAGACGGTCCCGGCGGCGGCGGCGGCGAGCCCTCTCGGGTCCGAAAACTCGCCCTCAGCCGGGCCTTGTTTCCCCCATTTACCCAGCAAGGCGCCGCTCGCGCTGAAGTGTTGGATATTGGCGCTGGCGTTATCCGAGACGTAGATGGTCCCGTCGGCGGCGACGGCCAGGCCCCACGGCCGCGGCTCGAGGTACTGGACGGATTGTTTGAGCGACCACTTCCCGAGGAACGAGCCGGCCGCGGTGAAATATTGGACGCGGCCGTTAAGGCAATCGCTGACGTAGACGTCGCCGCTCGTCGCCGCGACCGCGACGTCCGCCGGCCAACTAAATTCGCCGTCGCCCGCGCCGCCCGTACCCCACCGGCCCGCGTATTCCGGCGCCTCCCAATAATACCGTTGGCCGAACGGCGACGAATCCGAACACGCGCCCATCGCTACCAAAACGCCTACAACGAACGCGACGCGCATCCATACCGTCAATTCTTTTCTCATCTCGCGCCTCCCTACGGTGCCACAGTTCGCTTCAATTCTCCCGCTATGCCGTCCCTCCTACATTATTTACTCCCCCGCACCGTCGAGCGGAATATATTCAGCGCTACGAGGAGCGTCGCCACTATTGTTATCGCCAAGACGGCCGCGAGGAATATCCGTATCGCCCACGCCTCGCCGAACGAGAAGACGCCGGCCCCTTTCATCGCTGCGACGCCCCGGCGCGCCGCGTCCAGCTCCAGCGGAACCCGCATCAATAAAAAAAGGAATATCAGACCGACCATCGCCGTCGACGCGGCGTAGAGGTAATGCTCGAGCGTCGGGCCGTTCGGGCCTTTAAGAAATATCGGCACCAAATTCGCCGCGACGCCCGGCCAAATCCAGGCGAAGCCGGCGAAGTTGACGAACGGCGCCATTACGCGCTGGACATAGACCAGCGGAAAGCGCCGGCGGTATTGGAGCGCGCGTCCGACTTCCATTACGACCAGGCCCGCGCTCGAGATGGTCGCGCCGCGGGCCTTGTCCTCCGTCAGCTCCAAAACGCCCGAGCCCGGCTGATAATCTATATTGCCGAAGGCCCGCCGGAAACTCGAGTCCATAATAGATTCGTCCACCTCGACGCCGGCCTCGCCCGCCGCCGCGAGCATCTTGGCCGCCAGCGCGGCGCCGCTCGGGCCGTGCCGGCCGCCGAGGCGGAACACCCTGACGACGACGTTTATCGCCCGCGCACTCAGCCACCCGGACCACCAAATCACCAACACCGTAAAGATAACGCCCCCGGCGATTACGTAGAATTCCGGCAGGCCGGCGGCGAAGGCGCTCGCGCGCTTTATGATGTAACCTACGACTTCCATCCCGAGCTACCGCCCTCCGCCGGCGCCCACCTCCTCCGGCACCTCGGCCCCGAGCGCCGCGGCGATGCGCTCGAGCG
>CAZJNB010000330.1:0-2135 GCA_964547385.1 uncultured bacterium | reverse complement strand
TTGAGGAATACGGAATAGTCCCGTTTTTAAGTTCCGATTTACCAGGTTGTATTCTTTTCAGTATTTGGGATAATTTATCAGCATATCTATCTTTAAAAGAAGCCGAAAGTCAGATATCTCAATCGGGGTTCTTCCCGCCTTATAGCCGTGATAGCAGGATAGACTAATGGACTCCCCAACCCTACGCCAATCCTTCCTCGACTTCTTCGCCCAGCGCGGGCATAAAATCGTCGCGCCGGCGCCGCTGGTGCCGCCGGCGGAGCCGACGGTGATGTTCACGATCGCCGGGATGATGCAGTTCAAGCCGCACTTCGCCGGCGCCGTCGAGCTGGAATACACCCGCGCCGCGTCGTGCCAGCCGTGCCTCCGCGCCGGCGGCAAGGACTCGGACCTCACCCTCGTGGGCCACACCCTCCGCCACCATACCCTCTTCGAGATGCTGGGCAACTTCTCCTTCGGCGACTACTTCAAGCGCGACGCCATCGTCTGGGCCTGGGAATACCTGACCGAGGTATTGAAAATAGATGCCGAACGTCTCTACGCGACGGTGCATACGGAGGACGACGAGGCCGCGGCGATATGGCTCCGGGAGGTCGGCATTCCCGCGGCGCGGCTGAGCCGTTACGACGCCGAGAACTTCTGGGGCCCGGCCGGCGGCGTCGGCGCCTGCGGCCCGTCGTCGGAGATACACTACTACGCCGGCGACGACTACGGCTGTGGCCGGGACGACTGCCACATCAACTGCGACTGCGACCGCTGGCTGGAGCTCTGGAACCTCGTCTTCCCGCAATACGACCAACAGGGCGACGGCTCGCGGGTCCCGCTCGCGAACAAGGGTATAGACACCGGGATGGGGCTCGAGCGCCTCGCGTTCATCGTCCAGGGCGTCCCCTCCAACTTCCATACCGACCTCTTCGCGCCGATAATCGCGCGCGCCGAGGAGGTATTGCAGAAAGATTACGGCGCCGACGAGCGGACGCGCTCCTCGATGAACATCGTCGCCGACCACGCCCGGGCGCTGACGTTCGCGCTGGCCGAGAACATCCTGCCGTCGAACGAGGGCCGCGGCTACGTCGTCCGCAAGCTCCTCCGCCGGGCCCTCCTCCACGCCTACCTCCTGGGCCTGACCGAGCCGGCTTTGCATAAGTTGGTCGCGCCGGTCGTCGCCGTTATGGGCGGCGTCTACGAGCAACTGCCGCCGCGGCGCGCCTTTGTCGAGGGCGTCATCCGCGCCGAGGAGGAGAACTACCTCACGACCCTCGCGCGGGGGATGGACCGCCTCCGCGCCAAGCTCGCCGGCCTTTCCCGGGGCGCGACCCTCGCCGGCGACGACGCCTTCACCCTCTACGATACCTACGGCCTGCCGCTCGAAGTCACGGCCGAAGTCGCGGCGTGGGAGGGCGTCGAAACCGATGAGGCCGGCTTCGCGGAGGCGATGGCGGCCCAGCGGCGCCGCTCGCGCGCCGCCGCCGCCGCCGCGGACGACTTCCCCCTGGGCGGCAACCTCGACGACATAGCCGCGACCGCGTTCGTAGGTTACGACGACCTCGACGCCGGGGCCGAGGTCCTGGCCATAGTTACGGCCGAGGGGCGGGTGGAAGCGGTAACGGAAGGAACGCGCGCGGTCGTCGTCCTCGACAGGACGCCGTTCTACGCCGAGGCCGGCGGCCAGCTCGGCGACGCCGGCGTCCTAAGAGCTGACGGCGCCGTCTTCGACGTGGAGGAGACGGCGAAGGCCGCGGCCGGCCAATTCTTGCACTTCGGCGTCGTCCGCGAGGGGTCGCTCGCCGCGGGCGCGACCGTAGCCGCGGCGGTGGACGAGGAGCGACGCTTGGCGATTGCCCGGCACCACACCGCGACGCACCTCCTTCACGCGGCGTTGCGCGAAGTATTGGGTGAGGGGGCGACGCAGGCCGGCTCGTTCGTGGGCCCGGGCTACCTCCGCTTCGACTTCGCCTCGAGCCGCGGCCTCGAGGCCGCGGAGATAGAAGAGCTCGAGGCGCGGGCCGCCCGGGCCGTGGTCGCGAACCTGCCGGTGTGGTGGACCGAGATGGGCCTGGACGAGGCGAAGGCCCGCGGCGCGATGGCGCTCTTCGGCGAGAAGTACGGCGACGTGGCGCGCGTCGTCTGTGTGG
>CAZJNB010000329.1:0-2182 GCA_964547385.1 uncultured bacterium | reverse complement strand
GGACGTTCACGTGGGTGGCGCCGAAGAGCTCCTGGGCCCGTTCTACCGCGAGCGACTCGGCGACGTCGACGTATTGACAGCCGCCGTAGTAGCGGCGCCCCGGGTAGCCCTCGGCGTATTTATTCGTCATCACCGAGCCGACCGCCTCCAGCACCGCCTCGCTCACGAAGTTCTCGCTCGCGATGAGCTCCAGCGTCTCGCTCTGGCGCCGGATTTCGCCGAGGATGGCGGCGCCGACGGCCGGGTCCACTTCCCATAACGCGCTCATAAACGACCTCCTAAGAAACACGTCAAAATAACACCCCGCCGCGGCGAAGTCAATTAGAAACGCCGCAATTACGGCGTTACGCCCGGGCGCGCGGGCCTACTAATAATTGCGACATCCGGCGGGCGCCTTTGGGGTTGATTTCGCGCGCCTTACGGGCGGAATAAATTGATTAAGGACTTGATATTCGAATAGTAAAAAGTTATAATACCTTACAGGAGGTTATTTATGGTAAACAAAAACGGGCTATTCATAATTTCCCTTGTATTTTTACTATTAGCTTCGTATACGTCCTACGCAATGACTAAGGACGTGCCCGCGTTTTTATTCCTTTTAATAGAACCCGGCGGCCGGCCCGCGGGTATGGGCAAGGCCTTCACCGGCGTCGCCGACGACGCCAACGCGGCCTTCTACAACCCCGGCGGCCTCGCCCTGCAAGAGAAGAACTCATTTACGGCGATGTACGAGCCCCGCGGCCTAAGCGACCTCCCCGATATATTCTACAACTACGTTGCGTCTTCTTTCAACGCCGGTAAATACGGCACCTTTTCCGCCGCCGTCATATATAGCGACGCCGGCAGAAGTGACATAACCGATGAACAAAACCGCGTCTTAGGCACGATGCATAGTTACGGCGTCGCGCCCTCCCTGTATTGGAGCTACCCGGTCTTAGCCGACCTCGGCGTCGGCGGCGGCCTAACCTACGCCTACGAGCACCTGACGGACCAGGCCGGCGGCGTCAACCAACAGCTATTGTTCAACGGCGGCGTTCTCTACCGCACGCCGCTTAAGGGTTTGAGTTGCGGCCTGGCGTTTATTCACATCGGACCCAATAAAACCTCCTCGGGAACCGAAAATAACAACCCCCAATCCGAATATAGCTGGCCGGCGCCGCGGACGATGCGGCTCGGCCTTTCCTACAAGGTCCTCTCCAACGACCTCAACGACCTCTTGGTGACGGCCGACGCGTCGAAGCTCTTGATGAACTTGAACGACCACCTGAACGACGAACTCGGCCAGGCGGTCTACTCGGGCGGCGCGGAATACGTCTACGCGAAGATGGTCGCGGTGCGCGCGGGCTACTACCAGGACAGGTGGGGCGAGATTAAAGGCCTGTCGTTGGGCTTCGGCTTCACTTACCACGGCCTGAGTTTCGACTACGCCCGCGTCCCGGAAGGCCAGCTCTTCAACGACCAAAACCGTTTCGCCGTGGGCTACACGTTCTGAGAGCCGACGCGTTTTTCGGGATACCGGTGGTTCGTCGAAAATCAAACATTTCCGCATTCGCCGGAGCCGTCGTCGTAACGTTAGCGGCGACGGCTTTTGCGCCGGCCGCGGCGGTAACGGTCGGCGCCGGCGGCGCGGCCACCGTTCCCGTCGCGCTCAAGGCCGTCTATAGCATCGGCGAGGCCGGCCGCGGCGACGGCCAGCTAAGCGAGCCTACGGACGTCGCGGTCGACAGCGCCGGCCGGCTCTACGTCGCCGTACGCGGCGGCCCGTACCGCCGACCCATCGGCCGAGCTGATACTCAACAGCGCCTTCGACTGGTTCGGGGAGGCTCGCCTCCAGGAAAGGCTGGACGGCCGGACGACCTTCGTAACCCTGTCGATCCCGGCGTTCGTCCAGCGCGCCATCGACTCCGGGGTCGACTTCGACGTCATCGGCCAACAGATGTACAACGGCGGCGGGATTACGCTGTTTCAAGACCTTGGCCTGGGTCCGGTCCAGGGAGTCGCCACGCGCGATCTCGGGTTCTTGGCCCGGGTGCTGCGCCGGCTTTCGGCGTTCGGGAAACCGATCCACGTTACCGAAAACTCGGTGAGCTCGGCGTGGGATCCGGCCTGGGTGGCGGCCGGCGCCGGGTACTGGCACGCCCCGTGGAGCGAGGAGACCCAAGCGGACTTCCTGGAGGTTTTC
>CAZJNB010000328.1:0-2194 GCA_964547385.1 uncultured bacterium | reverse complement strand
TACGGGACGTAGTAGGCGGCGAACAGGCCGACGCCCACAGCCGCGACGAGGCCCAGCCGCGCCAGCTCACGCGGCCGCCGCGCTAGGACGTAATACGCCGCCAGCGCCAGGAGGAACAGCGGCGGCGTCGTGAACTTCGCCATTAGGGCGACGCCGAAGAGCAGGCCCGCGCCGAGCCGGCCGGCGCCGCCCAGCGCGAAGTCGCGGCCGGCGAGGAACCATACGAAAAGGACCGCGAACAGCGGCAGGAGGGCGGTGTCGATCTCCACCAGGAGCGCGGACTGGAGCGCCAGCGGGTGGAGGCCGTAGAGGAGGACGGCGAGGAACGGGCCCCACCGCTCGCCCGTAACGCGGCGCGCGGTGAGCCAAAGGACAACGCCGGCGGCGAAGAAGCAGAGGACGCCGACGACGCGGCCGGCCGCCGGCACCGTACCGGCGAGGGCGACGGGGACGGCGAGGAGGGCGTGGTAGAGCTGGGGGTGGCTGAGGACCGGGTGCCACGTCGAGCCGGAGTAGGCCCAGGGCCGGGCCGCCTTGGCGAGCGAGGCGGCGATGTCCACGAACTGCGGCTCGTCGGCGACGAGGGGGGCGTTTATATGGCCGAGGAGGAAGTAGGCCGCGGCCGCGGCGACGGCGGCGAGGAGGAGGGCGTAAATTATATTTCTACGGTCGCGGGGCATAGGGTTTGACGATGACGAACCGTTATTAGTGTTTATCGGTAACGCTTCGTGTTTTGCGGCGCCGGGGCTCCAAGATTTCTAAGACCTCTTCGCATAAATAAACGCGATTTCTCCGCTGGCCGGTTATCTCGCGGAGCAATCCCGCGTTTATTAATTTCTTTATCGCGTTTTGGACCGCGGGATACGAAACGCCTATCTTTTTCGCCGCTTGGGGCGCCGTTACGAACGGGTTTTCGATAAGCTTGTCGATTAAACCGAACATCGCTTTGGTAAACCCAAGCTCTTTTAATAGCGAGAGGTAGCGGTCGCGCAGACTTAGTAACGCCCGGGCACACTCGAGCGCTTCTTCGGCCTGGGCCGTTACGGCGGTTAAAAAGTAGAGAAGCCACCCGGGCCAATCGCCGGCGCGGCTTACCGCCAAAAGCCAGTCGTAATATTCGTCGCGGGTTCGTTCGAAATAGCCGCTGAGGTAGAGTAGCGGGAGGGGAAGCGTTCCAGCCTCGCAAAGGAATAAAGTAATTAGAAGACGCCCTACGCGTCCGTTTCCATCTACGAAAGGGTGGATAGCCTCGAGCTGATAATGGAGAAGTCCCGCTAAGATTAAAGGCGGTAAATTCGCCGGGGAATTGATAAATATTTCCCATTGGCCCAGGGCTTCCCGCATTTCCGCGGCCGGCGGCGGGACGAAGACCGCTTCATTTAGCGTGCACCCGGGCGGCCCGATCCAATTCTGGGAGGTCCGGAGCTCGCCCGGCGTCGCGTGCGCGCCTCTAACGTCTTGTAATAATACGTTATGTATTTCCTTTATGAGACGGGTGCTTATCGGGAGCTCTTTAACCCGGCGCAAACCGTATTCCATAGCTTTTACGTAGTTGGCCACTTCCTTTACGTCGGGCGCGGAAAGAGGGGCCGAGGGCGCGGCTTCGAAAAAGAAGAGGTCCGAGAGGGCCGTTACGGTACCTTCAATACGGGAACTTAGGACCGCTTCGCGCCTTATATTGGGCGTTATTAAGAGGTACGGGTTGGGAAGGCGGGAGCCCGCTTCGGCCAGCGCGCCGACCGCGCGGTCGGCCGCCGATAATACGGCCGTCAACTCGGGCGTAAAAGAGATGTCGGGCGGGAGGGCGTTTGGAACGAAAGCCACGTAATTAAAGGCGCCGCGACGAGCGGTTATAAGCCGGCCGTTCGCATTTACCGAAAAGTCTTCTCGCTTCATAATAAACCCACGAATAGGTAATCGCGGAAGTTGTAGCCCTTTGCGTCTCTTAATAACAGGGGCGATCTTTATATTTAACGGCCCTTTAATAAAATAAAGCTTATTAAAGTTATGGCGCTTTGCCTTTAATAAGGGCCAGCCCTGGGCGCCTTATTAAAGCCTATTTTAATACCGGGTTGTTTATTAAAGTCCGAGGCCCTAAACTTTAATATAAACCTCCCACTAAATCAACTGAATATATATTTGGGTAAAGTAGCATTCGGGCCACCAAATATGATAAGGTGGACGTATGGAGAGG
>CAZJNB010000327.1:0-2208 GCA_964547385.1 uncultured bacterium | reverse complement strand
CGATGTCGCTCGACGGCAAGATCGCGACGCGAACGGGCGACGCGGCGTGGATATCCGGTGAGGCCGCGAGGGCTTATGCGCACGTGTTGCGCGAAGAGCACGGCGCCGTAGCGGTGGGCCGGCGGACGGTGGGCACCGACGACCCTCGCCTTACCGTCCGGCGGGAGGGGTTCGACCCGGGCCGCGGGCCGATACGGCTTATCGTGGCGTCGGACGCCGCGCTTCCGCCGGCGGCGTTGGCTTTCGAGGGGGCGCCGCGGCCGTCGGCGTGGGTAGCCTGCACTCGGCGAGCGCCCAAGCGGAACCGCGACCGATTGATGAAACGGGGAGTGGAAGTCCTCGTTTGTGATGAGGAGCGGGGGCGCGTTGAGTTGGGGAGCTTATTAGACGTGCTGGGCCGGCGGGGCGTAACGAGCATCTTGGTCGAAGGTGGCGGAACGCTCCTGGGGGATTTTTTCGACCGCGACTTCGTGGACCGCTTGGTCGTGGTAGTATCGCCCAAAATAATCGGCGGCGGCCGGGCGAAAACGGCGGTAGCGGGGAGGGGCGTCGCCCTGGTGGCCGCGGCTAAAACTCTCCGGGAAGTCCGGCGGCGAGTATTTGCGAAGGACGTGGTATGGGACGGCTATCTTAAGGATATAAACGGATATTTCGCGAACGTCGCCGCGGCGACGGCCGCGTGGAAGCGGCGAGGTCGCAAGGGGCGACGGGGCGTTTCCTGAACGATGTTCACCGGGATTATATCCGAAGTCGGCGTAGTGGAAGCGTCGCGCTCGCGCGCGGGAGGCCGGCGTATTCGCATCACGAACGCGCCCCTTGCCCGAGAGCTCGACGTAGGGGCGAGCGTCGCGGTAGAGGGCGTATGTCTTACGGTCGTCGCGTTGGCGGAAGGGTGGTTCGAGGCGGACGTGAGCGCGGCTACCGCGGCGACGACGACGCTCGGCGACGTGAAGCCGCGCGACGGCGTCAACTTGGAATTACCTGCGACGCCGGCGAGCTTGTTGGGCGGCCATTTCGTCCAGGGGCACGTGGACGGCGTCGGAACGGTGACGGTGCTCGAGCGGCGGGCGGGGGATTACTACTTGCGGGTTGCGGCGCCGGAGGCGGCGGTGCCGTTCGTCGTCGAGAGAGGGTCCGTCGCCGTCTCGGGCATAAGCCTGACGGCGGTCGACGTCGGCGACGGCTCGTTCGGCGCGGTGATAATACCGCATACGTTTAACAATACGACGTTGCCGCGGCGGCGCGTAGGAGATAGCGTGAACGTCGAGGCGGATATAATTGCGAAATACGTCGCGACGTTCTCGGCTTCAACGAAAGGGAAGGGCTTGACGGCCGGCCGTCTGGCCGAGCTGGGTTTCACCGAATAGACATGGGAATATGAGCGGCGCGGAACAGAACGGTGAAGAAGGGCGGGACGTTTTCTTGGACGTCGAGGAAGTAATCGCCGCGTTCGCCCGAGGCGACGTGGTTATATGCACCGACGACGCCGGCCGGGAGAACGAGGGCGACCTGGTCGCCGCCGCCGAGAAGGTTACGCCCGCGGTCGTGAACTTTATGGCGAAGTACGGCCGGGGGTTGATATGCGCACCGATGTCCGAAGAGCGGGCGGATAAGTTGGGGTTGCCGCCGATGACGGCGGACAATACCGGTTTGATGGGGACGCCTTTCACCGTGTCGGTGGACGCGGTCGCGGGCACGACGACGGGGATATCGGCGGCGGACCGGGCGGCGACTATCCGAGCGTTGGCCTCGCCGGCGACGGGCCCGAAAGACCTCGCTCGCCCGGGGCACATCTTCCCGCTCCGGGCGCGGCTCGGCGGCGTTTTGGAGCGCGCGGGACATACCGAAGCGGTAGTGGACCTGGCGAGACTCGCCGGCCTCGAGCCGGTGGGCGTCGTATGCGAGATAATGAACGACGACGGCTCGATGGCGCGGATGCCGCAGTTGGTCGCTTTGGCGCGGCGGTTCGACCTAGGTATCGTTACGGTTCACGACGTTATCGAGTATCGCCGGCGACACGAGAAACTGGTGAAACAGGTCCTGACGACTACGTTACCGACCGCCTCCGGCGTGTTCACGCTCGTCGTCTACGAGTCGGCGCTCGCGCCGCACGAGCACCATTTGGCGTTGGTGATGGGCGAAGTCGCCGGCCGAGAGAACGTCCTCGTGCGGGTCCATTCGCAGTGTCTGACGGGCGACGTCTTCCAT
>CAZJNB010000326.1:0-2208 GCA_964547385.1 uncultured bacterium | reverse complement strand
AAGGCGACTTCCCGACGTCCGGGCCGTCGTGGCGCCCGGGCCGGCCATTGACCTGTCGTTGTTGGAGCGCTACGCGCCGTTGCCGCCGGCGGCGACGTTCGTCGAGGACGGCGGCGCGGATTTGATGGCCGCCGCGGAAGTAGCTATCGCCGCTTCCGGAACGGCGACGTTGGAGCTCGCGATTATAGGGACGCCCGTAGTTATCCTGTATAAAGTCAATCGGCTCACGTGGGAACTCGGGCGCCGGTTGGTCTACGTGCGGCACCTGGGCCTGCCGAACATTATCGCCGGCCGGACCGTCGTCCCGGAATTTTTACAGGGAGACGTGGAGCCAAAGCTTATCGCCGCGGCGACCGAAACGCTTCTCGGCGACGAGGCTGTTCGGCGTTCGGTGGAAGAATCGTACGCGACGATCCGGCGTTCGTTGGCCGCGCCCGCGGGCGACGGCGGCAGCGCGCCGGCGCGCGCCGCGGGCGCCATCCTCAGGGCGATATCGTAATGACGCGTTCGCTAAAGGAAAGCACCGTCAAAGGTGCCGGCGCCGCCCGACGGCTCTTCCTGGCCGCGGCCCGCTACTGGCACCTCTTGCTCGTGGGGATGGTGGCGTCCGCGCTGGCGTCGGCGTTCGAGGCGTCGTTGCCGGTCATCATAGGCCAAATCATCGACGTCCTCGGCGGCAAGAAGCACGAGCTCGTGTTCAATCTCCTCTTGTTGGGCGTGGAGAAGCCGCGGCTCGCGGTCGTGAATTTCCTGCCGGCGTGGGTAGTAGTCGTCATTTTACTTTCGGGGGCGTTTATGTTCCTACGCTCCTATTTGATATCGGACGCGGGCCAGCGCGTCATCTTCGGCATACGCGAACGGGTCTTCAGCCATCTGTTGGACTTACCGCTGCGGTTCTATGACCTCCGGCAATCGGGCGAAGTCGTGTCGCGCGTAACGAACGACGTGAACGTTCTTCAGGATACGGCGAACGCGCTTAAAGATATTACGTCGGCCCTCACGACGCTCGTCGTAGTCCTCACCGTGATGTTCGCGCGCTCGTGGAAACTAACGCTCTTGGTCCTCATATCGTTCCCGGCGCTCGGGTGGATAATAAACACCCTCGGGACCCGAAGCCGTAAGGCCGGCCGGCGCTTCCAAACTAAGATCGGTGCCCTCACCGCGCTATTATCCGAGACGCTCCAATCTATAAAGTTGATAAAATCGTTTCGCCGCGAGGAGTTCGAGCGGCGCCGTTTTCGCCGGCGTAACTGGGATACGTTCAAGGCCTGGATGTACGGCGTGAAGGTGGAGTCCATCCTCCGGCCGCTTATGGAGGTCGTGAGCGGCTTGGGCATCGCGGGCTTCTTTTGGTTCGGCTGTCACCTGGTCCTCGCCGGCCGTATGACGACCGGGACGCTGCTCGGCTTCACCGGCCTGGTCGTAATCCTCTATCAACCGATCAAGACGCTCGGACGCGTAACAGCGTTGGTCCAGCGGGCCCTCGCCGCGGCGACGCGCGTCTACGAGGTTATGGATGAGCCGGGCGAACAGGAGCTGTGGACCACCGGGACGCTGGCGCCGCGGCTCGAGGGGGCCGTCCGATTCGAGGACGTCTCCTTCTCCTACGACGGCATAAACCCGATATTAGAAGATATCAACTTAGACGTTTTGCCCAGCGAGGTAATCGCGTTCGTGGGGCCGTCGGGTGCCGGGAAGACGACGCTCGTAAGCCTCATCCCGCGGTTCTACGAGGTAACGCGCGGACGGCTTACGCTCGACGGCCACGACATCTGCGACTTCGATCTCGGCGCTCTCCGCGACCAGATTAGCGTCGTTCCCCAAGAATCGATATTGTTCGCAGATACGGTGATGAATAACATCCGCTACGGGCGGTTGGAGGCTACGGTAGAGGAAGTGCGCGCCGCGGCGCGGGCGGCGAACGCCGACGACTTCATTATGGCGTTTCCGAAAGGCTACGATTCCTACATCGGCGAACGGGGCGTCCAGATATCCGGCGGCCAGCGACAACGCCTCGCGATCGCTCGCGCGGTCTTGAAAGACCCGCGTATACTCATCTTGGACGAGGCCACGTCGCACCTGGACGCGGAGTCGGAAGCGCTCATCCGCGACGCCGTCGAGCGGTTGATGGCGGGCCGGACGACGTTCGTCGTAGCGCACCGTCTCTCGACGGTCGTCTCGGCAGCCATGGTAGAGGAACTTGCCTTG
>CAZJNB010000325.1:0-2227 GCA_964547385.1 uncultured bacterium | reverse complement strand
CGACGACGCCCACGAGGGCCGCGGCCGCGACGCCCGCGCCCGCGGTGCCGAGCCACGTCGTAAGGCCGCCTACGCGTTTCGGTAACGGGAAAGGCACGCCGTCCCTCCCCGGAAGCGGCAACCGGGTAAGGACGCGCGCGGCGAAGCCCGCGGGCGCCGGCTCGGCTTTAGCCAACGCGGCCTCGACGGCGCGAAACGCCGCGGCGAGGTGGGCACACTTTTCGCACGTCGCGGCGTGGAGTTGGGCCTTGCGCCGTTCCGCCGGGCCGGCATCCTCGCCCGCGGCCCATATATCTAAAAACCTTTCGCAATCCATATCACACGCTCCCGGCCAAGCTCTCGGCGACGCCCATCTCCCGGAGCGCCGCCAGCATCGCCTTCTTGCCGCGGTGGATATGGGACTTAACGGTCCCAAGCGGCAACGACGTTATTTCCGCTACCTGCTCGTACGATTTCCCGAAGAGGTAATATAACTCGAGGGCGTTCCGGCATTCGGGCCGTATCACGGCGAGGGCCTTCCGGGCCAGACGGACCTCCTCGCCCTTGGCCGCCAGCTCCGAGGGCCCCGCGCCCGGGTCCGCGCCGTCGTAATTCTCCGTCCGCCGGCCTAACGGCCCCCGCCGCCGCCGCGCAACGTCGCACGAGACGGTGTAGGCCACGCGGTAGAGCCAGCTGGAGAACTTACCACCGGCCCGGCCCCGATACGTATCCAACTTGCGAAAGACCCGCAAGAACGTCTCCTGCGCCGCGTCCTCCGCGGCCGGCCCGGCGACGCGCCGGCCTATCGCAAAGACCATACGCTGGTACTTCTCGACCAGTTCACGCCAAGCTTCCTGGTCGCCGGCGCGACACCTCGCAATTAGCCGTTTTTCGTCTCCGTCGCTTGCTCGGGCCATTGGAACGTTCTATTCATATGACGGTTTTGGGTCCCGATAAGTTGCATATTATAATAAACGCCGACGTCCCTTTTGGAATTATTCAGACGTAGGCCGCAACAAAACGGCGCCCGCGGCCGTCATATCAACAGAAAGGACCCCCACGCCGAATCCGCTTTAAACCACGGAGGAAAAGTAATGAAAAGATATCTCCTTACAACGTTAGCTTTAATAACGCTCGCGGCGCTCTGCGTCTACGCCGCGGCAACGGCGGAGCCGGGCGCCGAGCCGCCCGCGGGAGAGGCCCTCGGGCCACCGCCGGGAATCCCGCCCGCGGGAGAGGCCTTCGGGCCGCCGCCGGGGGTCCCGCCCGCCGGCGTGGAAGGGATGATACCGCACGGGCCCCCCGGACCTTCCGAGAGAGGTCCTCGCTTCGGCCGAGGCCCCGGTGGGAGGCCGGGCAAAAACCCGCGCCACTTCGCCGGACCGCCCGGCGGCCCGCCCGCGTCGGTGCCCGGAAACGCAATGGGCCGGCGCCCGGCTATCGTTACGCTATTCGGCCTTTCGATACCGATAGTGATGGCACTGGCGCTCGCGGCGATCGTAATCATCGCGCTTTGGATGGGCCACCGGGGCTCGCGGCTCCGCTACGAGACGCTCAACCTCGCGATCAAAGAAGGTAAGGAGCTCCCGCCGCAGTTGCTGGCGGACGCCCAACGCCGCCGCGACCCGCTGATGGGCGGCCTGATGTTCGTGGCGTTGGGAATAGGGCTCGGCGTCGCCCTCGGCGTCACCGTAGCGCCGCCGGCGGCGGTCTGGGGCCTTATCCCCCTGCTCCTCGGCGTCGCGATGCTTATATATATGCCGCTGAGCAAGCGGCTCGGCAAAGATGACCAAGGCGAATAACAAAGGAGGTAAGACGTTATGCGCAAGATAATACTCACGTTGTTAACGGCCCTTGCCGCGGCTTTCGCCTACGCCGAGACGACGTTCACAAGCGCCGACGGCGCCGTTACCGTTACGGCCCAAGACGACGGCACCGTTATCGGGCCTAACGAGAAAACCGTAATGACGCTCGGCGCCGACGGCTCGGCGACGCGCGCCGACGGCACGTACGTCGGCAAGTTCGTGGGCGACACGGCCTACGACAAGGATGGTAACGCGCGCGTCGTCATCGAGACCGACGGGACGATCGTGGCCCGGCACGAGATCGGCAAGCTCGTCGGGACCGACGTCTACGACTGGCGCGGCGAGTTAATCGGTACCGTCAGCGACGCAAGCGACGTCGCCAAGCAGTTGGCGTTAATGGCCCTACGCCGGGGGAAGGGCGGCCCCGGGCCGAACAGGCCAAG
>CAZJNB010000324.1:0-2235 GCA_964547385.1 uncultured bacterium | reverse complement strand
TCGCTCGCGCCCGCGGCGAAGGCCCGGGCGAAACGAACCGCGCGCCCGAGGCGACTCTCCCCCACCTCCACGTACGCCATCGACGGCGAGTTGTCTATAACGACGAACACCGCCCGCGGACTCGCGGCGCCGCCCGCACTCCACCGCGGCCCGGCGGCCATTATTATAAGGATTAAAATGACGGCGATACGCGTGAGGAGAAGGAGGATATCTTGCCACGCCGGCCGCCGGCGCGCGCGTCGCTCGTCCAGCCGCCGGAGCAACTCGACCGAAGGGAAAGACAACCGGAGGCGAACCCGCCGCTTGACGAGGTTTAGGATGAAAGGAACCGCGGCGAGCGGCAGTAGGAGTAAATAGAGCGGATTCAGAAAAGATATCATACGAAAATACCGCCGCGCCGCCCCGAAACGCCCGGCGGCTACATCATCGCCCGGCGGCGCCCGAGGTAGGCCACGAGCGCCGCCGCCGGCGGCACGTCCGTTACGAGGGGGACGTAGTCGATGTTATCGCCGCCGAGGCGGAGCCGGAACGCGCGCTTGCGCGCGGCCAACGCGTTGACGTAGCTCTCGCGGAAGCGGTAGCTGTCGAGGACGACGGTCTCCCCCGATTCCATATCCACGAAGGCCGCGGCGCCGCGGAAGGGGAAGTTCTCCTCGGCGGCGTCGAGGATGTGGAAGAGGATGACCTCGTGCTTGGCGCCGCGAAGGGCGCGGAGGCCGTCGAGGACGCGTTTGTCCTCGTCCCAGAGGTCGGTAAAGATCGCGAAAAGGCCGCGCCGCGGCGAACGTTCCGCGAGCGCCGCGAGGGCCGCGAACATATCGGTGCGGCCGCGCGGGACGGTGCGCTCGAGGACGTCCACGATGGGCCGGAAGTGCTGGCGACTCGAGCGCGGCGGAACCACCTCCCGGACCGCCGAGCCGAAAGTCGTAAGCCCTACCGCGTCCCGTTGCCCGAGCGCCAAGTACGCCAGCGCCGCGGCGAGCGTCGCCGCGTAGTCGAACTTCGTCATCGCGGCGCCGGCGGGATACGCCATCGACGCCGAGGTGTCCACCGCCAGGTAACAGCGGAGGTTCGTCTCCTCCTCGAACTCCCTGACGTAATAGCGGTCCGTTCGCGCGAAGGCACGCCAGTCCACCAGCCGTAAGTCGTCGCCGGGTTGATAGGTGCGGTATTCGGAGAACTCCACGGAGAAGCCCTTGAACGGACTGCGGTGAAGGCCCGCAAAGAGCCCCTCGACGACCAGGCGCGCGCGTAGGCCCAGGCTCTGGACCGCGGCGAGCGTTACAGCATCCACGAACTTCGGCAACGACATCCGCTAAAAACCTCCGGCGCTAACGTCGACGCCATTTTAACTTCGGGCGGGGCGTTTGTCGAGGAGAAACCGTACGGGTCAAAAACGCTTGACATAATAAAAGTTAATCGTATTATCAAAAAGGATTATACTTCGTGACACTGTCAAAAGGAGAGACGCTATGAAAGTATGGGTTATGATCGCGGCGCTCGTCGCGTTAATCGCTGGCGGCGCGTACGGGACCTCGCCTTTAGGTAGCATCGTCAGCTCGTTCGACGCCCATATAAAGCCCGGCGTAGTTTACCTCTACCCCCTTGGCCTCGCGTACGACGGCGCCGATATTTGGGCGGCGTACGGGAGCTACATCGCCGAATGGACGCCGAGCGGCAGCCACAAAGGGACACACTACGTCAATAGCGAAATTAATTACGACGCCGCGTACGACCAAAGCCGGGATATCATTTACGTGATCAACCATGACACCCATCCGCCGTTAACGGACCTTATATTAGCGGTAACCCCCACTTCGGGCTCTATCATAAGCTCGTTCGTCGTGCCGCCGGCAGTAACCGTCCCCCTCGGGCTGGCCTACGCGGCGAATTACCTCTATATCGCCGACAAGAATTCCGGCAACGTCACGAAGACGACGACAACCGGCTCGGTCGTCCAAACCCTCACTACGAATATGTCGTCGCCCTCGGGCCTCGCCTGGGACGGCGATACCGCCGGCGGACCGTATCTATTCGGCATCGGCCAATTGTGGCCCCATACCGTCTATCAATTCGCGCCCTCGAGCGGCTCGCTCGTGCGCTCTTTCAACGGGCCCGCGTTCTCCCGTAATTTAATCGGCCTTACTTGGGACGGCAGCTATCTTTGGACCTGTCAAAACTACAGCGGCTACTGGTGGACCCTCCAGTTCGTCGCCTACGACCCCAACCCGAACG
>CAZJNB010000323.1:0-2237 GCA_964547385.1 uncultured bacterium | reverse complement strand
CTTGCGACGCGCGCGCGAGACGCTGGGCCTGAGCCAGGCCGACATTTGCCGGCGCGCCGGCGTCGCCGCCAACGCCTACAACCAGTGGGAAAAGGGCCACCGGCTGATCAACGTCTTCGACGCGATCAAGCTGGCCGACGTGCTCGGCCTCTCGCTTGATCACATCTATCGCGGCGATGAGGCGGAGGAACCACCGCCCGAGCCTCGTCCCGACGACGACGGCTGGTCGGAGGACACCTCGACCCATTTCGTCGATTACGGCGATTATTTCGTGCCCGGCCGCGAGGTGCAGACGGCCATCGTTTGCCGCCTGGTCGCGGACCTGGACGCCGGCGGCCCGGTGGCGCGGGTATTCCCGCCCCGCCTCGTCCTCGAGTTCGCCACCCTCAAAGCGGTTAAAATCCGGCAGATCCTCCCGCTCGAAGACCTGCTCGCCGCCGGCGACGTTGCCCGGGCCGGCGGCGACGCCGGCGACGAAGCGGTTACGGGCCCGCCGGCGGCCGCCGCGGCGCCGTCGCCGGCCGGTAGTAAAAGTCTTACGGAAACGTGGAACCGGATATTGAAACACCTCGCGGCGTCGGACCGGCCGCTCTACGCGTTGGTGGCGCGCGCCCGTCTCGCGGCGTTGGCGGACGGCGAGCTCCGCCTGGGCTTCCCCGTCTCTCACCGCGCCAGCGCCGAACGCGTCGACGCGGAACGCCGGCGGGCGGCGCTGCAGGAAGCGGCCCGCGCCGTCCTGGGCGAAGTCTATACCGTTAAAATAGAAGTAGAAGAGGGCCCCGCGGAAAGCGCGCCGCCGGAGAGCCCGCTATTCGGCGATATGCCCCTCGTCGCCGAAATTCAAAAGAGATACGGCGGCGAAGTCGTCGAGGAGAAAGAGGCCCCGCCGCCGCCGGAGGATGAAGCTACGTAGGCGGCTTTACCGCCGCCGCGGGAAAGGTAGAGATGGCCGGGAACCTCGCCGATATGATGCGACTTTTGAAACAGGCCAAAGACGTCAAACAACGGCTGGCCGAAGTCCAACAGAAGTTGTCCCGCATTACCGTAGAGGCGAGCGCCGGCGGCGGCCTCGTAACCGTCGTCGCCAACGGTCACCAGGAGATATTGTCCATCAAAATCGACCCGGCCGCGGTCAACGCCGCGGAGGTAGAACTCCTCGAAGAACTCGTCATAGCGGCCGTCAACACCGCCCGAAAGAAAGCGGAAGCCTTAGCCCGGGAAGAACTCTCCGGCCTCGCCCGCCAGATGGGCCTGCCGGAAGGCCTAAATTTCCCGGGCGCGCCGCTCTGAGGACGCCGGCGGCGCCGTAACTACCTCGAGGGCCGCCGGCCCTCTTTTACTTTACCTGCGCCGAGAGCCAGGCTATCAATTCACCCTCGAGTGTCGGTTCGGCGGCGAAGATGTCGGTCCCGTGGCCGGCACCGGAGAACACCTTCACTTCGGCCTGCGGCGCCACCTCGTGGAGCTTCGCCACGGTCGTCGCGGAATACTTGTCCTCGTCGCTCGCGACCAAGAACGCCGGCCTCCCGCCGTAGGCGGCCATCGCCCGTTCGGTCTTCACGCCGTGGTAGTCGAGCCCGGGCGACAACAACGCCACCGCGGCCACGTCGTCGTCGCCGGCGGCGTAGTTGAGCGCGAAGTTGGCCCCTATGGAAGCCCCTACGACGACGAGCTTCGACGAATCCGCACCCTTTTGGCCGAAGACCCCTTTCGCCGCGGCGACGTCCGTTACCGACGAATTATACGCGGCGTCATCGAAGTCGGCGAAGCGGCTTGTCTTACCCGCGTGCTTCAGGCTTTCGCCGTGGCCGCGGGAGTCGAGCGCCAGGACGTTGAAACCCACCGCCGCCAGCTTCGGCGCGAAGTTATCGTAGGCGTGCCGGTCCGAGCGCATCGTATGGAGGAGAACGGCCGCGGGCGCGGCCTCGTCGGCCGCGGGCCAAAACGTGGCGTAGATCTCCCACCCGTCCGACGTCGGGAAGTTGATATCGGCCGACGGCTCGGACGCCCCGAGCGCTGCCGCCGCGGAAGGCCCATCCTCCGGCGGCGGCGCCTCTTTCGCCTGGCACGCCGAGAGCGCGAATATGGCGACCGCGGCGGCCCCATACACCCATACCCGTTTCATATGTTCCTCCTCTTCCGGGCCCGGCCGGCCTGACCGACCGAACCATTTATTGACGTTGCTTTCTCGCCTGTGTTATTATAAGGCCATAAGTGAAGCGGCGCAAGAGGGAGCG
>CAZJNB010000322.1:0-2282 GCA_964547385.1 uncultured bacterium | reverse complement strand
CGGCGCGATTACGCTCATAACAGCCGCCGGGTTGTAACTCTCGTTCTCGTCGTAGAAGCCTTTATCGTCGGCGCGGAAATGTTCGTAGTAATCCCAATAGCGGAGTCGGAAGCCGCTGTCCCCCAGACGAACCGTCTCCCCCGGCGCCGCGGTAACCTCGCCGAAATAACCGCCAACCCGCCAATCGAACGTCGCGGCGCCATAATCTCCGGGCGCTACGCCTTCCGCCAACTTCACCGCCTCGAGGGCCAACGCCGCTTCCTTCGGCCTCGTCTCTATCAAATAAATACCGACGCCGGCGAAACGGAGCGGCTTCGTAATCGTTATCTCCCCCGCGGCAGCGCCGGCGCTTTCGCCGCCAACGCGAACTTTCGTTCTATACGCCATAACCCGTCCGGTGTTCGCATCGCGGTCCCGGTCGACGCCTTCCGCCGTTACGGCGTAACCTTCGCCGTAGGCCGCCGGGAGAGCTACCGTTTGCCCCTCGAATACGTAAATATTATCCCGGTAAGCGAAAAGCCCTAAAAGCCCGCCGGCGACCGCGACCAAGACGCCGATATGCGTAAGGACCTCGGCGTGCGCCACAAGACGGCGCCGGCGACCGTATAAGACGTCGCCCCGGCGCTCCCACCGTAAACGGAACCCCTTTAACTTCGGCTCAGCCTCGGCGATATTAGCCGCGGCGCCGAGCTCGAGCCGGTATGCGGGTTCCCCGGCATCCGCGAGCGATAACGGCCGCCCCCGTCCGAATATCCCTAATTTTCGCCCGCCCCGTCGAACAAGACATATTAACAAATACGCCGCCAAAAGCCCGGCGGCTATCCTAAAATAGAAAGAAGTATAAATATCAGTTGCACGCAGCGTAATTAAGACGTTAGCCACCCATGCCTCATAATATCCTTCATAATATGAAGCGCCCTCACGTTGGGGGACAATTACAGCAACTACCGCTATAATGAAGAGGGTAATTAGGAGAATAGCGGCGAACCGTCGCGACGAGAAGAAGTGGCAAAAAGTGCGCATCGCGCCCCTCAATACCGCCTCTGCCAGGTCCAATCGGCCATCGCCGCCAGCATATCACGCGCGTCGCCCGGCGGGACGGACGCGAGGGCGTCTTTACCCCGTTCCGCGTACGTTCGCGCGACGTCGCGCGTCTTTTCCATCGCGCCGCACTCGACGAGAAGACGGTTAAGGCTCTCCTCGACCGGTTCACCTTCCCATATCGCCTCTACCGTCGCCGCGACGTCCGCGGCCCGCCCCAAGTTAAGACCATAGATGAGCGGTAACGTAATTTTCCCGGAGCGTACGTCCGCGTATTCTTCTTTCCCCAACGCCGCGGCGTCCGCGGAATAATCGAGCCAATCATCAGTAATCTGAAAAGACATCCCGGCGTTCGTCCCGTATTCGCCGAGCGCTTTAAGAACGCCGCCGTTACAATCGCCCGCGATAACGCCCACGCGGCAGGACGCCGACATAAGTTCAGCGGACTTCAAACCTATAATTCGAAAATACTCGTCCTCGGCGACGTCCAACCGTCCTTGCCGCCACATCTGCAAAAATTCGCCGGCCACCATTTTATTCGTTGCCGTAACGAAGGCATTTTGGATATTCCAATCCTTTACCTCTTGTGCCAGATGCTGGAAAACCCGCGTGATAATGTAGTCGCCGGCGAGAATCGATAAACGGTTACCGAAGCGGCGGGCGGCCGTAGGCCGGCCGCGGCGGTTAGTCGCCTCGTCAACTACGTCGTCGTGTATCAACGTCGCCAGGTGAACACACTCGATACACGCGGCGACGTCGGCAACGCCCTCGCACGCGGCCCCCACCGTCGCCGCGGAGAGAAGCGTCAGCCGCGGGCGGAACCTCTTGCCGCCCGTCCCCGCCGCATACCGCAATAATTCCGCGATGAAGGGCGTGTCGCCCCCCAGGAGGTTCGCGATCTTCTCTTCCGTAGCCGCGAGCGCCGGCGCGAGAAAGCGGTCCGCTTCCCCCAAAAGCCGTTTCGCCTCCGCGTTAAGCATTTCGTCCTGTTTATTTAGTTTTCCCACTAACGCCGCCTTTACGTTCGGCATCCACTTCGGTAGCCTCGCCAAGCTCGCCGTCGTCTCCCTCGGCCACGCCGCCGGCGATTGGCGTTACCATCTCTGTTATTATCGTCACGGATTCCGGCATCACTTCCATATACCCGGTACCGATCTCTAACGCATGTCTAACGCCCGCAGACGTAAACGTCAATTTCCCCGGCGTAAGCGAAGTTATAAGGGGGTAATGTCCTGGAAGAA
>CAZJNB010000321.1:0-2285 GCA_964547385.1 uncultured bacterium | reverse complement strand
GGAGCCCGGGGAAGTAGGCGACGAGCAGGATCGTGGCCCAGCAGCTCGAGCTGCTCCGGCGGGCCTCGGTGATGAGCGCGGCGGTGACCACGCTCCGCTGCCGAGCGGTGCCGAGGTCTTGGTTGTTAAGGAACTTAACGATGTCGCCCGGTCCCTCGAAGGAGGCGAGCACCTCACTGCCGGCCTTGCCCCGGGTAAATGCGGCCAACGTGCCGGGCTTCGAGAGCTCGCTGATGAGGGTGCGACGGATGTGGTCCAGTTGCATGAGAGGTCTCCTGTCGGTTTTTCCGACCTGCTCGCGCTGGCCCTTCTGGGCTCTCTCAGCGCTCGCGGACCTCTCGGGCCTCTCCGGTCGCGGTTTGTTGTTCAGGCCCTTCGTGAGGGCTCGTTATCCTCGTTCGGCCCGGCTATGCCGCCGGGACGGCCGCGGGCGACGGCGACGTTCTCGACGTTGAATGGGAAGGCGTTGGCGAAGACGCCGTAGCGGCTCGGTGGGTGGCGGTGAAATAGATGCCGACGCTGAGGGAAGTCCGGCGGCGTATAGGCTCGGTGGAAAAGATCCGCGAGATAACCGCGGCGATGAAGACCGTTTCCGCGGTTAAGGTCCGCAACGCGCAAGCGGCGCTGATGGCGATGCGTCCCTACGCGGCGCGACTCGCCGAAGTCATCGCCCACCTCGCGACGTGCGGTGAGCCCGCGCATCACCCGTTACTCGCCGACCGCGGCGACGAGAACGCGGTCTTGACGATAATAACTTCGGACCGAGGCTTGTGCGGTTCGTTCAACGCGAATATTATAAAGAAAGCTAACTCCTATCAACGGGAGCACCGGGCGCGCTTCGGCGCCTATGCTGATATGATATGCGTCGGCACGCGCGGTTATAATTATTTCCGCCGTCACGGTTACAACGTGCTCGGCCACTACGTAGGCTTCTTTCGTGGCATTACGTACGAGGACGCGTGCGTTATCGGGCGGAAGGCGACCGCGGCCTTTCTCTCGCGGGATGTCGACCGCGTTGACTTTCTCTACCACCATTTTTTCTCGGCGGGGCGGCAAGAGGTAATGGTCCGTTCGGTTTTGCCGATTCGTATGGGTGAGATAATGCTCGCCGAGGATGTGGGGACGGCGTCTCCAGACGTGGGGGGGGCATGTTCCTTTTGGGATTATATTTACGAGCCGGATAGTAACGTGATACTCGGCGAGCTCCTACCGCTTTACGTGAACGTGCAAGTTTGGCGCATTCTGCAGGAATCGGTATCTTCGGAGCACGGCGCGCGTATGGTCGCGATGGAGGCCGCCACGCGCAACTGTGAGGATATGCTCGGGGTCCTTCGTCTTGATTATAATAAAGCCCGCCAGGCGGCGATAACTAAGGAACTTCTCGAGGTGAGCGCCGCGGCGGAGGGATTACGGTGAAAGAGAGAGATGTTCGTAAAATTCCAAGCGTATTTTAACGGGGAGCTGTGGTGCGCGGAGGCGGAGAGCGACGATATCTTCGCGATCGGCGGTTCTATGCCGGAGCTGATGCGGAACGTGGACGTGGCCGCGCGGCTTCACTACAGCGGAAAGATGGCGCCCGGCGAAAAGCTCCACATTATGGTCGCGAACGAGGCCGGCGCCGGGCCGTAAGCCGTGGTCTGCGCGTCCGGAGCGACCGGGACGGATATATTTATCGGTCGGCCGTATATATTATCGTTACCGGAGGGATGCTGGCGACGGCCGCGGCCGCGGCGACGGTCGCGGGCGAGGTTTATGACCTCCGCTCGGGCGCTCTTGTCCCCGGCGCGGCCGTCAAAGTAGGCGGCGAGGAGACGACCGCGGGCCCGGACGGCGCGTATAAGATCATCGCCGCGGCGCCGGCGCGTGTTACGTTGGTGGCTCGGGCCGACGGTTACGCGGTAACGGTGAAAAAAGGACTACGGGTATCGTCGTCCGCCAACGAGACCTGGTTCAACGTTCCGCTAATGCCGCTGGCGACGAGCGGCGCGTGCGATGGCGATTTTTACGATATATTTTTCGCCCGGGCGCCACTCGAGGAAGTCTTTCCGGACCTCGTCGTGGCCCGGCGCTTTGAGGATTTACCTATAGGCGTATACGTTGATAGCGCTACGTCCGAAGACGTAAGCCCGGTTGCGGAAGCTATCGACGCGCTCAACGAACGTTGGGGGACCGGCATTTTCCAGACGACGACGGCGGACGGCGCGGACGTATTCCTTTCTTTTACGAACGACGCCGGCGGCGCGAGCGAGTTTTATCGGGAAGGCGGCACGAAGGAGAATTTTCCC
>CAZJNB010000320.1:0-2288 GCA_964547385.1 uncultured bacterium | reverse complement strand
GTCGCGGGCGGCTCGAATGAGAAGCTCAGCGTTCCGCCGTAACCGATGCCGGCGCCGAAGAACGCCGGGTTGATCCGCCGATCCATCGTTACGCCCTCGATGACCTCGCGGACGTCCGCGCCCACGCGCCCGCAGATATTGGCGATCTCGTTGATAAAAGATATCTTGAGGGCCAGAAAGGCGTTGGAAGTATATTTGATCATCTCCGCGGAGAGGATATCGGTGATAATTACCGGCGCGTTTAGCGGCGCGTAGAGCTCCGCGACCATCTCGCCCGCGGCCGCGTTGGCACAGCCGATAACGATCCGGTCCGGCTGCATGAAGTCCTGGATAGCGGAACCCTCACGTAAAAATTCCGGGTTGGATACGACGTCGTAAGGGTGCGCGCCGCCCGAACGCTCGGCGATTATATGGCTCACGATATCGCCTGTCCCCACCGGCACCGTGGATTTATTCACCACAACCCGGTAACCATCCATCGCCTCGCCGACGGTTTCGGCCACCGCGCGCACCTGGCTGAGGTCGGCCTCGCCGTTCGGCCCGGGCGGCGTCCCGACAGCGACGAAGATCACCTTGGACTTCTTCACCGCCGCGGCGACGTCGCTCGTGAACGTGAGCCGGCCGACACGGGCGTTAATACGGACCTTCTCCACAAGCCCCGGCTCGAAGATCGGCGTCTCGCCCGCCTTCAACAGGTTGACCTTGCGCTCGTCAATATCGGCGCATATTACCTGGTTGCCGAGGTCGGCGAAACACACGCCCGTAACCAGGCCCACGTAACCGGTCCCGATGACCGCAATTCTCATATTCTCTCTCTCCAATAGCTTAGGATATCGGTAAGGGTTTGTTCGAGAGGAATCTCGGGCCGCCAGCCGGTTTGGGCGGTGAACTTACTCGGGTCGCCTACGAGAAGGGGGACGTCCGAAGGCCGGAGGCGCTCCGCGTCCACTTTGACCTCGACGTCGGCGCCCGATATTTGGATAAGTTGAGCTAAGACGTCGCCGACGCTATGGCCCGTACCCGAGGCGATGTTGTAGACGTCGCCGCCGGCGGCGGCTTCCAACGCCAGCCAGTAGGCACGGACCATATCGCGAACGTCGGTGAAGTCGCGGACCGCGTCCAGATTGCCCACGCTCACGTGCGGCCGGAGGCCCTTCTGCGCTTCGATAACCTGGATCGCGAAGTTGGAACAGACGAACACCCGCCCCCGGCGCGGCCCGGTATGGTTGAACGCGCGGGTGCGCACGACGTCCACGCCGTAGGATTTGAAATATTGATAGGACAATAAATCCTGGCCGACTTTGCTCACGCCGTAGGGGCTGAGCGGCCGAAGCGGATTGTCTTCGGTAATGGGGACCTCCTCGGGCGAGACAAAACCGTATTCCTCCGACGAGCAGGCGACGAGGATGCGGGGTTTATAATCGGCCCGCCGCACCGCCTCGAAGACGTTTACGGTCCCCACGATGTTCGTCGTAATCGTCTCGGTGGGCACCGTCCAACTGGAGACCACGTACGATTGCGCCGCGAGGTGGAATATCCGGTCCGGCTTTATTTCCGCGACCAGGGATTGGATGGAGGACGCGTCGCACAGGTCGGCCTCGACTACCCTGAGCCGGTCCGCGATATGTTCGATATTCTGGCTCGGGCTCCGCCACCGCGCGGTCCCGAAGACCTCCACGCCCTTCTGCGCCAACGCGTAGTCCGCCAAGTGACTGCCGGCGAAGCCGGTGATGCCCGTAATCAGAACCTTCACGCGCCACCCCTTTCCTTTCGCCGTACGAGCTTGCGGGCGACCCGGGCCGCGGCCACCGCGTCCGGCGCATAGGCCGCGCCGATGCGGCGCGCGTACGCCGCCGTTACCACCGCGCCGCCGACCAATACCTTGGCCCGCAGGCCCGCGGCCGCCATCGCCGCGGCGACCTTCCCCATCTCGGGCATCGTCGTCGTCATCAACGCCGATAGCGCTACGACGTCCGCGCCGTGCTCCTTCGCCGCGGCCACGACGCGAGCCGTGGAAACGTTCTTACCCAAATCGTAGACCTCGAAGCCGTGGCTCCGCAACACCGCGGCCACGACGTTCTTGCCGATGTCGTGGACGTCGCCCGCGACCGTTGCGAAAACGACCCGCGCAAGCGGCCTCCGGGCCCCGCAGCCCACCGCCCGCGGTAAAACGTCGAGCGAGGCCTGCGCCGCCTCCGCCGCCCGGATGACCTGCGGCAGGTAATACTCCCGTCGGCCGAAACGCCGCCCCACTTCCGTAAGCGCCGGGATGATATACTTATCATTTA
>CAZJNB010000319.1:0-2298 GCA_964547385.1 uncultured bacterium | reverse complement strand
GGGAGGGGAGGGGGGGGGGCCTGGGCGACGGCTTCGTTCCCAACCTCATAGATATGGCGCTTATCACCGCGGTCGAGTGCGTCGGCTCCGACGAGGCGATCGCGACGGCGCGCGAGCTCACCGGCCAACTCGGGCTGTTGGTCGGCATCTCGTCCGGCGCGAACGTCGCCTGCGCGCGCCGCGTCGCCCGGCGGCTGGGCGAAGGGAAGACCGTCGTAACGGTCCTCCCCGACCGCGGCGAGCGCTACTTTTCCACCGAGCTGTTCGACGTCACGTTTTGCATCTAAAAAGGACGGGGGCCCGAAATGAATTATCGCCACGTAATAATTTCTATAGCTATCATCGCCGCGGCGGCCCTCTCCTCCTGCGGAAAGAAGGGGAAAGGCGAATCCCCGGCCCCGGCGCCGAGCGCGGCGTCGGCCGAAACCGCCCCGCCGGCCGCCAAGACCGCGACCGTTACCGCCGGGCCGCTCAACCTCCGCGCCGACGCCGGCCTTAACGGCGACGTTATCGGCCGCGTGGGCGAGGGAGAGAAGGTCGTCGTCCTCGAGAAGAGCGCCGCCGCGGAGACCATCGACGGCCGCGCCGCGTATTGGTATAAGGTCGAGACCATAGACAAGAAGCAGGGCTGGGTCTTCGGCGGTTATCTGGACATCGGCGCGGAAGACACGGCGACCACGGAGACCGCGGCAAGCGCCGCAACCGCCGAGGCCGCCGCCGACGCGCCGCTGGCGCCCATAAACGTCGCCGCCGTCGCCGACGTGAACGGCTGGGGCGGCCGCGACTACTACGACCGCGCCAAGGAGCTCGCCGCCCAAAAAGAGTTCGGCGAGGCTGTTTTCTACTTCAAGGCCGCGACGGAGGCGTCGCCGCAGACGGGCCGCTATTGGCTCGACTTCGGCCTCGCCCTCCAAGAGCTCGGGCGACACGCCGAGGCGGCGACCGCCTACGAGCGCGCCGTTACCCTTATGCCCGACGACTTCTGGGCCCATAACAACCTCGGCTTAGCGTGCATCCGCGCGCGGCGCCCCCGCCGCGCCGTAGAGGTATTGGAGAAAGCGCTTACGCTGGAGCCGAAGGGCACGTCGGACGCGGCCGCGGCCAAAGCTGTCGCCCGGCGAAACCTCGCCGCGGCGTACGAGCTTAACGGCCAACCGGAGAAGGCCGCGGCGTTACGATGACCGAGCCGAAATTACATAAAGATATGGCTCCCGGTCCCGGCGACGGAATCGCCCTCCCCAGCCGCCGCCGGGAGCGGTGGCGCGCCGTCGCGATAACGGTCGCGGTCCTGTGCCTGGTCGCCGCGGCGGCCCTCGTCGGCGGCGCCTGGGCCGGCCTCTTCCAAAAGGACGAGACGCCGCCGGCCCTCCGCCTCGACGTCCCCGCGGAAGGCGCCAAATATAAAGGCGTCGTCGAGGTCGCCGGCGCCGTAACGGACGACTCGCGCCTCGCCGCGTTCACCCTCCTCCTCGACGGCGCCGACCGCACGCCGGCCGTCGAGTTGGGCAACAGGCGCGCGTTTTCGTTCCGCTTCCGCCTCGATACTACCCTCCTGGCCGAAGGGAAACACACGTTGGCCGTCGCCGCGGTGGACGAGAAGGGCAACGGTGCGGAGGCGCAGGCCACGTTCTACGTCGAGAACCACCCGACGGTCCTGACGCTCAGCTTCCAACCGGCCCGCGTTGACCAGGGCCGCATCCTGACGGTGAAGCTCGTCGCGAACAAGAAGCTCTACGAGCTCGAGGGCGAGATGTGGCAACAGAAGTTCCCCTTCTTCAAAACCGAGGGCGGCTTCGAGAGCATCGTAGGCGTCCGCGCCTCCTGCCCGCCCGGGCGCTACCCGGTCGTCGTTACCGGCTACGACGCCTACGACGAGCCGGTCCGGCTGGAGGGCGAGGTGGTCGTCGCCGACGGCGGCTACATCAGCGAGGAAGTCGTCATCAAGGCGCCCGAGAAGAAGGCCATCTTCGACCCGGCCCTCGAGGAGAAGAAGATGCTCGAGTATCGCCGCGTCCAGAGCATCATCACGCGCAAGCGCGACGAACAGCTCTGGGCCGGGACCTTCATCAAACCGGCGGCGGGGCGCATCACCTCGCCCTTCGGAACCTACCGGAAGTTCAGCACCGGCGGCGAGGAGCGCCACCTCGGCACCGACATCGCCAACAAGGAAGGGACGCCCATCCGCGCGAGCAACCGCGGCGTCGTGATGCTGGCGGAGAGGCTTATCGTCCGCGGCAACGCCGTTATCATCGACCACGGCCGCGGCGTCTTCTCCATCTACAACCATATGTCCGCGCT
>CAZJNB010000318.1:0-2302 GCA_964547385.1 uncultured bacterium | reverse complement strand
CGGCGTATACCAGGCCGACCTTCACCGCGGAAACGGCTCTCAACCTCCGGGAACTTTGGCGCACCGGCGCCCTCGCACCCGACGATATAGTCCTCGTCGAAAAAGGCCCCCGCCTTAACCTCGAATACGCCCTTCGCGCCTTCAGCGACCATCCCCTCAACTTCGAACGAGAGTGGAAGATTAACCTAAAAAAGAAGCTCCCGCGCTTCGTCCCCTATATGCGGCGGAACGGCTTCCGCGTCGCTATCCTCTTCAGCGAGGAGAACCGCGACGCGTTGAAGCCATATTACGCCAAGATTTGCCGCAAGGCCGTCATCTTCGAGAACCCCGGGCATACTATTATCGTCCTAAGAAAAGGCTGGCGCAAAGTCCCCGCCTTCGCCTCGAAGGTCCGGCCGGACCTATCTCCCGTCTACGGCGAGTCGGGCAAAAATTAAGGCGGCGTTAATCGAACCTACGGACGTAACCGCGGTCATAGTCTCCTTCAACGTCCGCGAGCTCCTCCGGGCGTGCCTGGCCTCCCTCCGCGGCGCCGGCCCGGGCACGAACGTCGAGGTCGTCGTTGTGGACAACGCCTCCGCCGACGGCTCCCCGGCTATGGTCGCCGGGGACTTCCCGACCGTCGAGCTGGTCTCGCTCAATCACAACGTCGGCTTCGCCCGCGCCGCCAACGAAGGCGCCCGCCGCGGCCGCGCCCCCTACCTGTTCTTCCTCAACCCCGACGCCACGGTGGACGCGGCAACGGTCCCGATACTAGTCCGTTTCCTCGCCGACCATCCCGGCGCCGCAGTCGTCGGGCCTCGCGTCGTCCGCCCCGACGGGACCCTCGAAACGACGATGAGGGACGAGCCTACCGCGTCGAACCTCCTCCGCGAACACATCCCCTTCGCAAAGCGAAAGACCGCACGTTTCGACGCCCACGAGCGACGCCGCCGGTGCGCCTGGCTCGTCGGCGCGGCTCTTATGGTCCGACGCGCCGCCTACGACGCCGTCGGCGGCTTCGACGAAAACTTCCCGTTATATTACGAGGACGCGGACCTCTGTCTCCGGCTGGGCGACGCCGGCCACGAGGTCTGGCTCGAGCCGGCGGCCCGCCTAAGCCACGTCGGCGCCGCCTCCGCCCTCTCAACCTTCGGCTCGCGCGAGAGGATAAGGGTCGAATACGTCCGCGCGCGCTCCCGCCTGATATCCAAACGGCGCGGCGGCCGCGGCCTTTTCAGCTATCGCTTGGCCTACTCGGCCCTCCTCGGCTCGCGCTGGTTCGCCGCGGCGCTCCGGCCCGGCCGCGCCGCCCGGGCGTTCCAGGCGCAGTTGCTGGCCGCGCTGTGGGGAAAATAAAAAACGCGCCCCGAAGGACGCGAAGGCCGCGGCCTTCCCAACTCAGGCCGGCGCCGACGCCGCGGGTATTCCCAGGTAAACGAGCCCCAGGTTAAGGAACGCGTTGATAAGCTTGAGAAGTTGGAGACGGTCGTCTATATGTAACGCGTCGGCGATCTCGCGAATCGTTAAGTTGTCGCCGGCCAAGCGGAGAACCTCTTTCTCCGTATCAGAAAATTCGTACGTCCCACGCAAGAGTTCGCCGAGGGGCCGCGTCTCCCGACGCACGACGAGGTCGAGCGACGGAATCCGCTCCCGTAAGCGCTTGTAATCGTCAACCCTCTTTGTGGACTCCATTACGAGTTCGGTTATAGAGATGGAAACGGTTATGTCCTCGTCGAGGCGGTAAGGCGTTATCTCGTACGTGAACGTCCCGTCCTCGATGAGGAACATGTCGAAGAGCTTAATCTTTATCTTTTCTTGGATAAACTGGACGAGCGTCGCCCGGTCGATATCGCCGCGGTAGAGGAGGAAGGTACCGAAGCGGGGGCGGTCGGCGCCGACGCTTTTATATTCGGCCAACGCGTCATCCAGACAGCGCCGGGTGAAGACGCCCGCGCTCACCAAATCCTCGCCCAGCGGCGCGTAGGGCCGGTTGGAATCCGCGTAGATAACGAAGCCGTCCTCGAAATACGTGCGGTACCAATTGCCGTAATCGTCGTCCACCGTCAGAACGCCGGTGCGCCGTCCCAGCTGGACGATTTGAAAGAGGTCTATGAGCGTTAGGTCGCGGATATTGCCGATTACGGCCATACTTCGCCTCGCCGCGGTAGGAGAACGGGACCTTTTCTTAATTAAGATTATAACAGGCGTCGCGGCCGCCGTCAAGTTCGCCCGCCGGCCCGGGCCGCGGCGCCGAGCGATAATCGTCCTTGACCGGCGAGCAGTTTTCCGTTATATTTCCCGTGATGGTCGACGGCTCCCC
>CAZJNB010000317.1:0-2315 GCA_964547385.1 uncultured bacterium | reverse complement strand
CGTATCCATCCCGAGGTTACGCGCCTGGGTGAGGATCATCGCCGCGTTGGCGTAGAGGCCCGATATAAATATTATATCCGGCTTTTTGGCCATAATCTGCGTCAATTGGGGCGTATACTCCTGGGTGTCGCGGACGTAGGCCTCCTCGCGGACGATCTCCAACCCCACCTCGCCCGCGCGGGCGGCAAAGGCGTCGCGCAAGCCGCGGCCGTAGTCGTCGTTATCGAAGAACACCGCGACGCGATTATAACCCAAGACGTATTTGATGAAGTCGGCGATGAACTTACCCTGGAAGTCGTCGCGATAGACGTTGCGGAAGGTCCAGTCGCCGCCCTCGCAAACGTTCACGTTGGTAGACCCGGGCGAGAGTTGGAGCACCCCCATCGAGTTATAGACCTCTTTCCCGGCCAAGGAACAGCTCGAGTTGAAGTGCCCGACGACGGCGAGGACCCGGGGATTGGAGCCGAGTTTTTGGGCTACGTTGGCGGCCTCCTTCGGGTCGCCTTTGTCGTCCTGGAGGTTGAGCTCGAGGGGGACGCCGTTAATGCCGCCGGCGTCGTTAATCTCGGACGCCCGCAGCTCCGCGGCCATCCTGAGCATCTCGCCGTATTGGGCGCCGTCGCCGGTGAACGGACCGGCAACGCCTATGAGGTACGTCTCCTTCGCTTTTTTACGGCAGGAACCGAA
The DNA here is from genome assembly GCA_964547385.1 of uncultured bacterium. GTDB lineage: Bacteria > RBG-13-66-14 > B26-G2 > WVWN01 > WVWN01 > CAZJNB01. Next base: position 1,628 of record CAZJNB010000317.1, on the reverse strand, counting down.
CGAGATTGCCATCGCGACTATTAACGCTGAATTTATGATAACGTTCTTCATCTTCTGACCCTCCGGGTGAACGTAATTCTCGCGGTATCCGTCCGAAACGTATAGCGGTAACGCCGCCGGCCTATTCCGCCGTCACTTCCTCGGCAATCGCCCATTCCGGCGGCATCTTATATCCTTCGCGCACGAGCCGCAGCGAAAGGGACACCGATTCGCCGAGGTTATGCGGTTTAGCTCCTATCACAAACGCGCGGTCCCGCGTCCCGGCGAGGTCGAGGCGGGCGTAGGCCGGTAGGCCGTCCGGCGCCGGGACCGCGGCGCCGACGCCCTCGAGCGATGCGGAACCTGTCATCTGGCTAATATTCGTTTTTTGACTCAGTTCTTGCTCGAAGACAACGGAGAAGTCCCGGGCCGCGGCCTCTTCGCCCTCGAACGCCGCAAGCGGCTGACCTTCGGCGTGTTCGAAGGAGACGACGTTGACGCCGTAAGAGCGGGCGACGCCGGCCCGGGCGCCGTCGCCCCACACGTCGCCCCGCGGCCCACCGGGATAGAAGAACATAAGCACGACTAGATTGTAACTAATCTCCTCGCTGTCCTTCGTGAAACCCGGCGCGCGTTTTATGCCGCCGGCGGCCATCGTCCGCGGCGCGAACTCCAACCACTTACCGGGTAAAATACTGCCGACTTTCTCTACGTCCGGTATAACCGCGGTTTCCGTAAGCGTCTGCTGGCTCGCCGTCACGAAAGTCAGGCGCCAGGCGCCGCCGTCGAGCGCCGCCAACTCAAAAGTTGCGGTCGTGTCCACGCGGCTCGTCGTCGGGACGCCCATAGCTTGGGCGAACCCGCTCGTCGCCGCGGCGACCTCGTAGGTTGTGCTAACCTCAAGCGTATAATTCGCCGCGGCGCCCCACGCGCCGGCGGCCGCGGCAAGGAATACAACGGGTAACCGGATTATTCTCATAACCTGGGCCTTTTGGCCCAAAAGAAACGCCCCCTTATTAACATTTATATCGCGGTTATTCAACCTATTTCGGCGACCGCGGCCGTTGACAACGACGCGAAGCTGTGTTAGTCATAGACGCGTGATCGAGAGATACGTTGACTTCGAGCCCAGAATCGGCGCCGGCGTCTACGTCGCGCCGACGGCGCTGGTCCTCGGGCGCGTTACGTTGGGCGCGCGCGCAAGCGTGTGGCCCGGCGCGGTCCTCCGCGGCGACATCAACGAAATTATTATCGGCGAGATGACCAACATCCAGGATTTAGCGGTAGGTCATCTCGAGGACGACCGACCTCTCGTCGTCGGCGCCTACGTTACGGTGGGCCACGGCGCGATATTACACGCCTGCGACGTCGGCGACGGCTGCCTTATCGGTATGGGCGCGATATTGCTCAACGGCGCCAAGGTCGGCGCCGGGACGACGATAGGCGCCGGCTCGCTCGTGCCGCCCGGCAAAGAAATTCCGCCCGGCGTCCTGGCGCTCGGCTCGCCCGCGAAAGTAGTCCGGGAATTGACCGCGGAGGAAGTCGCCCACAACCGCTATTGGGCGGAGAAGTACGCCAAGGACGCGGCGGACTTCTTGAAGTGACCGTCGGTCGTCTGGCGCGAAAAAAGCCGCCCGGGAGGTCGGCGG
>CAZJNB010000316.1:0-2323 GCA_964547385.1 uncultured bacterium | reverse complement strand
GCGTTACCAAGTTCGACGAACTCCCCAACCTCCTCAACGTCATCTTGGGCGAGATGAGCATCGTCGGGCCGCGGCCGGACTTGCCGCGCTTTATGACGGCGCTCACGCCCCAGCAACGCCGGGTCCTCACGTTCCGCCCGGGGATAACCGGCCCCACCCAAATCCGTTATATAGCCGAAGAGGAATACCTTTCGCCGGTGAACATCGACGACGACTACGCCGAGAACGTTTTGGTGGACAAGCTCGCGTCGGACCTGGCGTACGTGGAGAGTTGGACCTTCGGCCGCGATATCCTCCTTATCTTTTATACCGCCGGCGCGCTCGCGTTCAAGGTTTTTGTCCGGCTGACGCGCGTCTTCGCGCCGTCGGCGCCGCGGCGAGCCCGGCCGGTATCCCCCAAATAGAAAGAGAGGGCCCACGCGGGCCCTCCGATTTCGTGGCGCATTTACGGCCGCGCGGCTACCGGCGTGCCGGCCGCGCCCGCCAATAGCGCGCGGGTTGGAACGGTCTTTCGGCGCCCGGGCGCCACGGCAGGCGCGCGAGGAGGAACGCCGCCGCGGCGGCGAGCAGGCCCAAGACCGAGCGCCTACTAACTTGTTTATCCTCGTTCACGCTTTCTCCCGCGGGCGGCGCAAAATCTTGGGTCGGGTGAACGGCAGCGTAAAAGAGAAGGTCGTGCCGACGCCGTTTTCCGAGCTAAACGAGATTTCGCCGCCGTGCATATCCACAATGTTCTTCGCGATCGCGAGGCCGAGGCCGGTTCCCACGATCTTGTTGTCGCGGACCTCGGCGGCGCGGTAGAAGCGGCGGAATACTTTGCCGTGGTCTTCTTTGGGAATGCCGGTACCGGTATCGGCGACGGCGATGTGTAGGAAGTCGCCGCGGCGCTCGAGCGTTACCGTGACTTCGCCGCCCGGGCGGTTGTATTTGACCGCGTTGGATATCAAGTTGGCCAAGACGCGGCGTATGCGCTCCGCGTCGCATTCCACTTTCGCGGCGTCTCTGCTCTCGACGTCGTTGAGCTTCACATCATAGATCTTCGCGCGGGGCTCGAACTCGGTGAGGACGTCCTGGACAAGCGCGGCGATGTCGGTCGGCTCGTAGTTGAGAGCGACCTCGCCTCCTTCGAGGGCCGTAACTTCGAGCATCTCGTCGAGCATCTGGTTGAGCCGGGCAAGGCTCACGTCCATAATGTCGAAGAACTCGTGCTCCTTGGGGTTGACGCGGTCGGCGAGGGAGTCCTTGAGGATATCGAGGGCGCCGGTCAGCGCGGTGAGCGGGTTACGGAACTCGTGGACGAGGCTCAGGAGGAAGTCGTCGCGGCGTTGCTTCTCGACGAGCAGCGCCGCGGTCGTCGCCCGCGCGGTGTCGAGGTCTTGGCGGCATTCTTTGAGGTCGTCGGTCATATCGCCGGGGCGAGAGCCTTTACTACACCTTAGGCTTCTAACCCCGTATATATTCTACCATATACGGCGGCCGCGGGCAACGGCAGGCCGCACCGTTACGCGCTCTTGGCGCGGAATTTCTTGGCCCAATCAACGCGCGCCGTTGCGACCATTAAGACCGCGAGGGTGATGACCGCGCCGACGGTGATCATAAGGCCGGTATAACCGGGGTAGAAAAAGGCGTATGAGAAGAGGATGAGGAACATAAGTTGGGGGAAGGTAGCGTAGGCCAGGGCTAAGGTAACCTTCCGCGCCAACGCGACGTAGACGAAGACCAGAAGGCACGATACCATACCCGCGATGGCGAACGTGAGGTGGATGTTGAGGTGGTCCGCGAGATAGGCGAAGAGGAGGTGGAACGCGAAGAACGCCGCGGCCAGGAAGAAATAGTTCATTGGGTGGAGCGGCGTAACGTCATCGGCCTTCACCGCGGAGACGATGAACAGGACGGCGAAGAAGAACAACAGCGACACCGGCGCGAAGAACGACATCCGGCTCGCGATAGGCCCGGGGTTCAACTTCTTGGGCATCTCGACGCCCAGCTGGTAGCCGGTCAATAGGTCGGTGTATTTCCAACGGAGGCGCCATCCCTCGTCCGTCTTCTCTTTGGCGGTGGGGGAGATACACCCCTCGGGGAAGTCGACGTCGTCGAAGTCGGTCGTCGCGGTGAGGGTGAAGTCGCGGACGCGCGCGACGCCGTCGCCGAAGGCGTAGACCCAGCGGTCGAGGCCCGGCGACTTGTAGCCGATGACGACGTCCGCCTCTTCCCCGGGCGCGAGCGCCGTTGAGGTCCGGATGCCCTGGGAGATGTCGCCCGGGAATTTTATGTCGGCGTCTTTCACGCGGAACGTGAAGTCGTCGTAGAGGGCGTTGGTGGC
>CAZJNB010000315.1:0-2325 GCA_964547385.1 uncultured bacterium | reverse complement strand
AACCGCGAGCGGGGTCTTCGCCCCCGCCATCGGCGCCGCGCATGACCATAATACTAACAAGCTGTTCCGCAATATACCCTCATAATATACGCGAATACCTGCGGGCGTTAGGGGGAGGTGAACCAGGGTTCTGCCGGGAGGGTGTATTCGATCTCCAGGGAGGGTTTCCGCCCGGCCGCGGCGTTCTCCTTCGCGCCGAACCGCGGAAAGGCCTGGGCCTTACTCTCATCCGGCGCCTTGACGATTAAGCCGTAGTTGGGGAATTTCCCGGAGACCCACTCCTGGACGAGAGGGTTAATATATATGTCCACGTAGCCGGGCGGTTCTTGTTTGAACTCCCGGTCGACGTAGGCGACGTTGTCGTGAAACTTCTGGAGTTCCAACTTATCTTGCTTGGCGCCCTCGTCGAACGGCGCCGTCAACCGATATACGGCGACGTAGACCCGCTCGTCCCGACCCGCGGGGGCATAATACAGGCGGAGGCGAGCACGCACGACCGACGCGATGGCGGGAATGCCGGAGGACGCGGGCGATAGGTCGAAGTAAAAGAGCGCCCGCCGGCCGTAGCCGTTGAACGAGCCGAAGTCCAAGTATTCGTCCGAGCCGTGAACTTCGCCGCCGCCATAGTCGCCGTCGTAGTCGGTGATAAAAGAGTCCTTCTCCGGCACTACTACGCGGTAGGCCTTCTCCCCCTCGTCGTCGATATAAGTAATCTCCAGCCGCGGCGCATAACCTTGGTAGGACGCGTTCGTCGCGTAGAACTCCTTTATCCCCGGCTCGAGCGCCTCGTCGCTCGCCTTCAGGAGAACGCCGTAATTGCGGTAGGGGTTCGCGAGCCACTCGAGGGCGAGGCCGGTAATATCCATCGTGATGTTTTCCCGCTTATACGAAGGGTCGCCGACGACGGCGCGCGCTACCGTCGGTCCGAAGTCGCCGCCCTCGGTCGCCCAATCGAACTTCCGCGTCGCCCGCCACCACGTAGCCTGGTCTTCGTCGAAGTCCCGGCAGAGCGGATGGACCTCGAGGGTAACGTCGCCGTAAGAATAGATATCATCGTTCAAGCTGGCCGAGATACGCATATACGGGAGTTTGAGCAGGACCGTCGTAATTTTCTCGATAGGTATTTCCTTGGGGATATCCCCCACCTCGTAGCGCAGGAGCGCCCGGCTCCGGAAGCCGCTCCAACTCCCCACCGCCAGACGGTAATGGCGTCCGGTGGGGACGAATACGTCGTAATGGGTATCTCGCCATTCGACGTCGCCGGGCGAGAGCACGACTTTATGGATGGGCGCCGCGGGCGGTTCAAAACCGAGCGGGTCCGGCGTTGGGGCCCCGCACGAATACCACGCCGCGAACGCTAACGCCGCGGCCCCGCATTTTATTCCGTTACGAACAGCTAACCTCATAGACACCAAGGGCGAGCCCCGGCGACTCGAACCCATTATTAGCGGTAAAGCTAACATAATGAGGAATGGAGTGTCAACGTTGAAAACGTCGCGGCCTGGCAAAGACCGATAATTATCGAAAGCGTACGGCGGTTACGGGGCCTCCGGGAACATCGAAACCCTCCTCTCGGGCTATTAATTTAATCCGCTAACGAGTTATAATTCTTTCGAATCCCCGAATACTTTTGCTATACTATCGCCCTATACGCTAATGCCTTTTGCGATAAGTTCACTTCTGTTGTGACGGTCCGCATAGATATTCCCGCCCGCGACATAGCCGCCGACCTCGAGCTCGCGGACGCGCTTACGGTCGAGCCGACCCTCGCCCAAGTGCTCCGGGCGCGCGGCGTGACCGACGCCGAAGACGCCGCCTCGTTCCTATTTCCCGACCTCGCGACGGTTACGCCCGCCGCCGATATCCCGGAGGTCGAACGGGCGGCCGAACTCCTCCACGCCGCGTGCCGCCGCCACCGGCGGGTATTCATCGCTGGCGATTATGACGTCGACGGCCTCGCCGCCACCGCCCTCCTCACGACGGTCCTGCGTAACCTGGGCGCCGAGGTCCTCCAATACATCCCCAACCGACTCACCGAAGGTTACGACCTATCGGCGGCAACGGTCCGGCGGGCCGTCGCCGCGGGCGCGCACATCTTGGTTACGGCCGACTGCGGCAACCGGGCGCACGACGCCTTAGCCGCGGCCGTCCGTGAAGGCTTAACCGTAATCGTAACGGACCACCACCGCCTGGCGGAGACGCGCCCGCCCGCGGACGTCGTCGTAACGTCACAACGTTTGCCGGAGGGGCACCACGCCCGTACCCGCGCGGGCGTGGGCGTTGCGGTCAAGCTTTCCGAGGGTCCCGTGGCCCCGGGGGGCGGCC
>CAZJNB010000314.1:0-2326 GCA_964547385.1 uncultured bacterium | reverse complement strand
CGAGGAGGCCGGCCCGGCGGCCGAGGGTGAGCCGGTGGCGTTGACCGTCGCCCGCGTGGCGCCGCTGAGCGAGGGGTTGAAGAGCGATGCCATCCCCGTCGCTGTCTTCGACGCCGGCGGCCGCTACGTAATCTATGCCGGCCATTATGCCGTGGGCGACGTGGACCATCTCTACGAAGTTACCGCCGCGGGGAAGGACCGGCGTCAAGTCTCCTACGCCGCGGCGCCGGACGTAACGCCGGCGGCTTCGCCCGACGGCGTTCACCTCGCGTTCGCCTCGGGCCGGAGCGGCGCGAGCGAGATATGGGTGTCCGAACGCGTCCGCGGCGAATTCACCCAGATCACCAAGAGCGGCGGCGCATTCGGCGCGCCCGCGTATTCGCCGGACGGCCGAATGCTCGTGGCGCCGCGAAAGGTCGTGGCCGGCGACGCCCAAAACTTTGACCTGTGGCTTTTTTCCGAACGGGGCCGGCGGCTGCGGCCCGTCGCCGAGACGTTCTACGACGAAGTCGAGCCGGCGTTCGGTTGGGATGGCTTGGAGATATTTTTCGCCTCGAGCCGATACGGCAACTGGGATATCTTCAGCTCTGACCTAAACGGCGGAAAGCGGCGCCGGCTTACCGGACCGGATACGGACGACCGGACGCCGGCGCCCTCGCCCGACGGCAAATATGTCGTCTACGCGAGCAGAACGGGCGGCGGGCCGTACAAACTCTGGGCGATGAACGTGGACGGCTCGAGCAAGGTCGAATTGACCTTTGGCCCGGGCGACGACCTCTATCCGCGCTTCGCCCCCGGCGGCCTGGCGCTTGTCTTCGTCTCGCGCCGGACCGGCTCGTTCGAGGTCTATAAGATGGACTTCGAGGCGCCGCCCGACTATGACCTGCCGCGGCCGCCGCGGCCGTTGGCCCGGCGCGCGGCTTCTTAGTGGAGGACGGCGGCGAGGTCGCGGTCGGCGTCGGGCCCTTCGCCGAGCCGGCGCCACGCGAGCGTTACCTTCAGCGCTACCGCGGGGGCGGTCCCGGCGCCGAGGTCCGCGTGGCAATAGCGCGGCGCCTCTTCGACGAAGACCTTCACGCCGGCGGGCGCGAGGAGGGCCCCCGCGTGTTTCAACCGCGCCAGCGTATCGGCGTAATCCGCGGCCGAGACTAACTTGCCGGAGAGATATACGTCGTTACGCTCGTCGCCGGAAACGCTATTCTTGTTTTGGGAAATACGCGCCACCCCTGTAAAGCAATAGTTGATTCTGGAATAATGGAGTTGACTCCTAAAACGATAAGTTCGTAGTAAGGGCGAGGACACTTTACAATATTTACGGGTTCGTGTCAAGTAAATAATTACACGTGATGGCAAATGAATTACAATAGCGGACAGTTAGCCCGGGGGCTTCGGGAATTACTCGCGAGCCGGGGCCTAACCGCGGGCGACGTCGCGCGCGGCACCGGCCTCTCCCGCCAGGCGATATACCAGATATTGAGCGGGAAGACGCGGACGCCGAAGGGGGCGACGCTCGAGAGGATAGCGTCGTTTTTACGAATCCCGGTAGGGCGCCTGCGCCGCGGCTACGTTCCCGACGAAGTGCCCGAGTTCCTCCGGCCGGATAGCGATATCCTCTCCCAGATTCCCGACGTCATCGGCCCGGAGCTCGCGGCGATGATAGAGAGGGAGTTACCGGATAATACGCCGCTCCGGCTCGAGGGCCCGTCGCGCGGCGCGCGGCAGGACATCCTGAAGATGAAGCTCTACCTCATCCTCAAGAAGCGGAAGCTCGACGCTATACAAGAAAGGGACTGACAGTTTCTGACGGCGGCCGCCTTTATAATGGCGGCGTGCGAAGGGCGGAGTTGGCGGCGAAGTCAGTTTGGCGGACGGTATGCCCGGAGGGCTGGAAATTAGCGCCGGTTCATTTAGGGGCGGCGGCGGCGGCGCTGGGCCTCGAGATCGTGGCCTGGCGGCCGGCGGAGAGCCGGCTCAACGGCGCGCTCATCCGCGGCGCGCACGCGATATTTATAAACGCGTCGCTCGCGCCGGCGCGGGCCCGCTTCACCGCGGCGCACGAATTCGGCCACTACGTCCTCGGACACCGCGGCGACCATTATTGCTACGACGGCCTCCGTACCGCGGAGGAACGGGAGGCGAGCCGGTTTGCCGCGGCGTTCCTTATGCCTACGGCCGTCGTCAAGGCGTTGTGGTTGAAGCTCGGCGGCCTGTCGCCAACGGCGAAGGTCGCGACGGTGGCGGAACGGCTCGCGGTTTCGCGGCAGGCGTTGGGCTATCGGCTTGAGGCGTTGGGCCTTACGGTCCGACCTTCCTTTTCCGCGCGTTA
>CAZJNB010000313.1:0-2331 GCA_964547385.1 uncultured bacterium | reverse complement strand
GGCGACGGAGGCTATCAAGCAAGGCGGAACGCGTCGGGGCGCCAATATGGGCGTCCTCCGCGTGGACCACCCCGACATCTTGGATTTCATAAATTGTAAGGCCCAAGAAACCCATCTCAACAACTTCAACATCTCGGTAGCGCTAACCGATGGCTTTATGGAAGCACTTGCCCGGGAGGATACCTACGCCCTCGTGAACCCGCGGACCGGTAAAGAAGAAAAACGCCTCCCCGCGGCGCAGGTGTTTGCCAATATAGTCGAAATGGCTCATCGCAACGGCGAGCCGGGCGTGATATTCATAGACCGTATAAACGCCGACAACCCCACGCCCCATCTCGGTACGATCGAATCCACCAACCCGTGCGGCGAACAGCCCCTACTCCCCTACGAGTCGTGCAACCTCGGCTCCGTCAATCTCGGGCTGATGTTTCACGAGGAAAAGGGGAAAAAGGTCGTGGATTGGGACCGGCTATCACAAACGGTCCACGCCGCGGTCCACTTCCTCGACAACGTAATCGACATCAACCGCTACCCCCTCCCGAAGATCGAGGAGATGACCAAAGCGAACCGGAAAATCGGCCTCGGCGTTATGGGCTTCGCCGACCTCTTGATACACCTCGGCGTCCCCTACAACTCGGAAGAGGCGGTCGAGCTGGCTGAGCAATTGATGGAATTCGTGGGGTTGGAAGCGAAGCGCGCCTCGACACGACTTGCCGAAGAGCGGGGCGTTTTCCCCAACTTCCGCGACAGCATCTACGACCGCCCCGGCGGCGCGCGCCTCCGCAACGCCACCACGACGACGATCGCGCCCACCGGAACGATCAGTATCATCAGCGGCGCTTCCGGCGGCGTGGAGCCGGTCTTCGCCCTCTGCTTCTACCGCCGCGTCCTCGACGACGATAAATTGGTGGAGATATACGCGCCTTTCGCCGAGGCGGCGAAGGCCGCGGGTATCGCCAACGAGGAGCTCTTCGAAAGCCTCGCCCGCGGCGAGTCAATTCAAAAGCGCGACGATATCCCCGACGAGATAAAACGCGTCTTCGTTACGGCGCACGACATCTCCCCCGAATGGCACATCCGCATCCAAGCCGCGTTCCAAAAGCACACCGATAACGCCGTCTCCAAGACCATCAACTTCCCCCACGCGGCGACGCTCGAAGACGTGGAACGAACCTACCTGATGGCTTACGAGTTGGGGTGCAAAGGCGTAACGATCTACCGCGACGGCTCTCGCTCGAGCCAAGTATTGAACGTAGGAACATCCGAGGCTAACGCCGACGGCGACGGTAACGGCCGCCAGACCCGGGGGACGGGCGTCGCGCCCCGGCCAAGGCCCGCGGTAACCCGGGGCATAACCGAAAAAATCGCCACCGGCTGCGGCAACCTCTACGTCACCCTCAACTGGGACGACGACGGCCTCTGCGAGGTCTTCGCGAAGATGGGTAAGTCCGGCGGGTGCATATCCTCCCACTCGGAAGCATCTTCCCGTCTCATATCCCTCTCGTTGCGCGCCGGCGTAACGGTCAATTCTATAATTAAACAACTTCGGGGAATCCGTTGCCCGATGCCCACCTGGCAACAGGGCGAGGCGATCTTAAGTTGCCCCGACGCCATCGGCATAGTCATCGAACGCCACATAACCGCGCGCACGTCGCCGCTCTTCGAGGGCGCCGAAAACGCGGAAGAGGCCGAAGCGGCGCGCCGCGGGAGGATGCTCAAAGAACTCGCCAACGTCGGCCCCCAATGTCCCGAGTGCTCGGGCGTATTGGAGATCGCGGAAGGCTGTCTCACTTGCCGCTCCTGCGGCTTTACGAGATGCACCTAAACGTTAAACCACCCTACCGCCGGGGGAAGGCACGCTTACCCTCGAGCCGTTGCGCAAGAAGGAGGTGACACGATGCCCGTAAAGAAAATAACGCGGAAAAAGACTACGAAGAAAAGGGCGCCGGCGAAGAAGAAGGCCCCCGCGAAGAAGAGAACTACCGCCAAGAAGGCCACAACTCGCAAGAGGGCCACGGCGCGGAAACCAGCGGCCAAGCGTAAGACCGCTACCAAGAAAAAGACCACTACCCGAAAGACCGCGGCCAAACGGAAGACCACTACGCGGAAAAAGGCCACTACGCGGAAGACCGCGGCCAAGCGGAAGACCACCGCCAGGAAAACTACGACCCGCCGGAAGACGGCGACCAAGAAAAAGGCCGCCCCCAAGAGGAAAAAGACGACCGCGAGGAAAAGGACAACTAAAAGAAAGTAGCGGGTCGGCCGCGGCAAACGCCGCGCGCCCGGAATAGTCCCGGCGCGGCAAAGCCGGTTCGTTAAGCCGACACGCCC
>CAZJNB010000312.1:0-2390 GCA_964547385.1 uncultured bacterium | reverse complement strand
GAGAGCGTCCTCCGCCGCGGTCAAGCGCTGGAGCGGTTCGGTGATAAGGGCGTTTCGTTGCCCGCGCTCGCCACTCGCCAAGTTCACCTCGAGGTTACTGTAACCCTCCAAGAGGGTCCCGGCTTTCGCTACCAGCGCCGGGCCCAGCGGCGCCCGGCCGGCGCCGGTGTGGAGGATAATACCGGTGGCGTTGATTACCCGTCGCATAATTACGGCTAAATATAATAGAACCGGCTCGACCTGTCAAACCTATTGTCGGCGGCGACGGTTGATAATCCCGGGCGGTGATATTAAAGTATAACCGTATGGGGAGAGACGTAATCGCGGTTGTCGGCCCTACGTGCACCGGGAAGGGCGCACTGGCGCTCGCGTTGGCGGAGGCGTTGGGCGGCCCGGGGGCCGCGGCGCTTATCGTCTGCGACTCCGTTAAGGTCTACCGGGGCGCGGACGTCGGGACCGCGAAGGTCGTCGGCGCCGCGCGGGCCGGATTCACGTTCCATATGGTGGACGTCGCGGCGCCCGGCGAGGTTTTCAGCGCCGGCCGCTATATGACGGAAGGGCGCGCCGCCTGCGAGGAGATATGGCGCGAGGATAAGGTCGCCGTAGTAGTCGGCGGCTCCGGTCTATACTTTCGGGCCCTCGTGGACGGTATCTGCGCGGCGCCGCCCGCGGACGCCGAGGTTCGGCGGCGACTTCGCGAACGCCAAGCGGCGGGCGAGGACCTCCATAAATATTTAACCGAGGTCGACGCCGCGGCCGCGGCGCGCATCGCGCCGGCCGATACGAAACGCGTCGTACGGGCGTTGGAAGTATTCGAGCTTAGCGGCCTACCTCTCACGAGCTTCCACCGTCGGAAGGGGACGCCGCTTAGGCTCGGGCGAACGTTAATAGTGGCGGTGGACGGCCCTCGGCCTTGGCTCGCCGCTCGGATAGACCGGCGGACGCGCCGGATACTGGCGGCGGGTCTGCGGCCCGAGGTTGAACGGTTGTTGGCCCAAGTCCCCGGGCCGACGGCGCCGCCGCTAAACGCGATCGGCTACCGCCATATGGTCGCGGTTTTCGAGGGTCGGCTGCGGGAGGAGGAACTCGCGCCCCTAATAACCCGAGATACGAGGCGGCTCGCGAAGAGACAACGAACGTGGTTTCGCGGCGAGCGCCGGGCCGTCCGGCTCGACGGCACGCGTGGGACCGCGGCGTTGTGCGAAGAGGTTCGCGGGCTATGGCGACGCTTGAAAACGTAACGCCATTATGCTATAATACAATAACGCTGAATTCATAGAAGGAGGTTCGTCATGAGGGTATCATTCTTAGTTATCGTTTTATGCGCCGCGTTGGCGTTAACTTTGGGCGCGTACGGCTGTAAGAAGAAAGAGGAAGCGGTTCCCACCGCGGAGACCGCGGTCGAGACGGCCGGCGGGACGGCCCAGGCGGAGGTCCCCGGCCCCGGCGACGACCTTATCTGTAACGAGTGCAAGACGCTCTTTACTACAGATGAGGAATACGCGGCCCATATGGAGAGCCAACACCCGGCGGAATGGGCCAAGATAAAGGACCGCTTCTACGAACTGCGCGCAGGCACCGCGGAAAGCGGTGCTAAGTAACCTCCGGCCGCGACTTAAGCACGATTATCGCGTCACAAAGGCGTTCGGGCGGTGGGCCGAGGCGAACCGCGGCCGCCGCCCGAAGGTGCGCCAAGGGCGCGGGGGACCGTCGTCGCCGAGGAGCATCGGGATAGTATGCCTATCTACGAATATAAATGCGAGGAGTGCGGCGCCGTCTTCGAAAAGTTGATTCGGCGCGGCGACGACCAAGAGGTTCGCTGCCCGAGTTGCGCGTCGGCCGATTGCCGTCGGCGGGTATCGCTCGTGGCCGCGGCGTCCGCGAAAGGGGACGCCGGCGCCCGGTGTGATATCAAATTCGGCTGAGGGAACTAAAGGAGCCGCGGCGGCGTGCCGCGGCGAAGCTGTTTTATATGCCGATTTTCGAGTACGAATGTCGAGCTTGCGGCGCTTGTTACGAGTTGTTAGTAAGCGACGAGAGGGCCGCGGCTGAGCGGCGGTGCCCGTCGTGTGGCTCGCGGCATAAAGAACGACGCTTATCTGTTTTTACGGTCGCTCGCGGGAGCGGGAAGCGTTGCCCGCCGCCGCTCGCGGCGACCTGTACGGAGGACGCGGCATCCTGTCGCCGGTGTCCGTGGGAGCATTAAGTATGGTAGAGACGCCCGAAGACGAATTCCAGAATCCACCCGACGAGCGCGTCGAACAGATTCTACGCGGCTACAAGAACGTCGCCGTAGTCGGCTTAACGCCCAAACAGAACTCGCCGTCGAACCGCGTCGCTCGCTTCCTGAAGCGGCACGCCTTTCTCCTCCTTCCCCCCCCCCCCCCCCC
>CAZJNB010000311.1:0-2392 GCA_964547385.1 uncultured bacterium | reverse complement strand
CGCCCGAACGACTTATAGGCCAAACGGGCCGTCGCGACGAGCGCCGCGGCGCCGGCAATCGACGATATCGCGCGGCTCAAGAAATAGAAAGGCCCGGGCGTCCGCCAGTAGAGGTCGGCGAACGCCGCGGCGCCCGCGACGACGCCGGCGATTTTCATTACGACGAAGGCCGCGGCGAATGCGAAGAAGTTTAAGTAGATAACCAACGTCCCGGGCCACGTGAATAGGCCCGGGTTTAACTTGCCCGCGCCTATCGCGAGGGCCCGTTCGACGACCTGGAACTCGTCCGCTTGGTAATGATACGGGAGTTGGGCCGCGGCCAAGAGGAGCCGGAGGAGAAGCGCGAGGGCGACGGCGCCGCCGAGGGCGATTTTATGGCGTCGCGACACCGCGGCGTTTCCTTCGGCGGAGCGTCGGAACGACGACCGCGGCTATGACGCCGGCCCACGCGAGCAAGGAGAGGGCAAGCCCCGCGTAGAACGACGCCGGCCGGTAGACGAACGTTACGGCGTGGCGGCCGGCGCCGACGACGACGGCGCGCGACATTACGTTCGCGCGGTAAATCTTCGTCGCGACGCCGTCCACCGTCGCGGTCCACCCGGGGTAGTAGAGTTCGTCGAGGATGAGGATGGCGGGCTCGGGCGAGACGGTGCGGCATATAACCTCGAGCGGGGAACGTCGTTCAACCTCTACTTCGCCGCCGGGGCCGGCCGGTTCGGGGAAGCCGCCCGGCGCTTCGGCGAGGACGACGTTCCGGCGGGGGTCGAACGCCGGGTTCATCATAGCCCTAAGGCCTTCGGCGTCGCCCGCGGCGACGCGATAAGTGGTAACGAGTCGTGCCCGGGGCGCCGCGGCGGCGTTCTTATAGACGAAATAAGGCGGCGCGTAACCGACGGCGGTAACCTCTTCGCCGAGCCACGGCGTCAGCCTTATGAAATACTTAAAGCCGAAAGTCGAGAAGAGTCCCATCGGCGGTGCCGTAGGACGGGGGAAACGTTTGCCGCCGGGGTCGGCGGTCGTCGTATACAACTTTTCAAGTTTATCGAAGACGGCGGCGGCGTGGCTCGGGCGGAGGGACGCCCGCGGCGTCAACAGCTCGTAGCGCCAGAGGGCGTGGGTGTTTTTATGAATTAAGCCTAAGCCCAACTGTTTGCGGGGGCCGAGCTCGTAGCCGCTCGAGAATATGCGGTCGCCTTCGGCGGGCGTAAATACCGCGGCCGGCGGCGGCGGCCGGGTAACGAAAGCGGCGCGGACGGTAGGGTTGAGGCCGCGGCCGTAGTGGTAGAGGTCCGCGGCGGTAAACAATAGGAGGATGTACGGGGCGACGGCGGCGAAGCGGCGGGAGCGCCACGCCACGCCGAAGATAATCAAAGCGGCGCCCAAACAGCCGAGTTGGAACCATGTACGCGGGTTTCGGAGGCGAGCGGTGTGGGCCATATTACGCGCTACCGCCGCGGCGCGCGCCGCGTAATACGTCCGGACGGCCGCGGCGTTGCCGTATTCCGCGGCGACGGCCTCGGCTTTCGCCGCGGCGACACGTTCGACGGTGGCGTCGAGCCGCGGAAGGGAGAAGCGAAACGCGAGGACGACGGTGGCGGCGACGGCGAAGGCCACGGCGGCGGCGACGAAGGCGGGCCGTCGCGACGAGCGGAAGTAGTCGAGGCCGTCGCCGGCGGCCAACGCCAGCGCGAGCGTCGGGAATATTAGTAGGCGGCTCGGGGCCCGGAAGAAGGCGAACGGCGGGATATATTTATAGACATCGAAGAGCGGCGTGAACGTCCCGCAGGCGAAGAGGGCGGCGGCGAAGCCGGCGGCGAGGAAGAACCACCGGCGCCTTTTTAGGAAGCCGACCGCGGCGAGCACGAGCGGGACTATTCCCACGTAGAACGCCGATTCCACGAACGAGCTTCGGCCCCAATAGTTATGTAATTGGGGGGCGCCCAGCGGCGCGAACGCCGGATGCGGCGAGCGGCCGAAGAGGTCGGGAAGGAGGAGGGAGAGGAACTGAGGCGGCCAGAACGAGTAATCGCCGGCGTGCACATTGGCTGCGCGTTCGCTCAGGCGCCAGAGCTCGAACGTAGGCAAAAGTTGGACCGCGGCGAGCGCGAGTGGCAAGGCGCCGAAGGCGAGGACGCCGCCAACCGATTTTTTTAAGTTGGCGGAACTTAGCGCGGCGTAGATGGCCGCGGCGACGATGGCGTAGCTCGCGAGCTGAAACTGGCCGCTGAGGAGGGCGAGGGCGCCCGCGCCGGCGCCCGCCCACGCGTAACGATTGTCGCCGGTCCGGCCGTAGCGGCGGGCGAGCCAAAGGAGGCCGGGGAGCCAGACGCCGTTGGTAATAATGGTGAAGATGCCGAGGCGCGCGAGGAAGAAGGCGCTGAGGGCGAACGCC
>CAZJNB010000310.1:0-2396 GCA_964547385.1 uncultured bacterium | reverse complement strand
AATTGGCGGCTTTATTTGAAGATTGGAAGCCGGATATAGTCGCGGCGAATATGGTAAAGGCGTACTTATATATGGCCGCGGCGGCGAGGAAAGTGCCGCGGGTATTTTTCGTGCACGGGCTATACCGTCCCGGACACGATATCGAGAATATAATTATCCGGCTGGCTCGCATTACGCCGCCGGCGCTGTTCCTCGCGAACTCGCGCGCGACGCTGGCCTCCTACGCCCGCCTACGTTACCTGGGGGCCCGGGCCGTGGATGTCGTCTACCCGCCGTGCGAGTCGCCGGCTTCGTCGGTCTTCGCCGCGGCGCTGCGCGAACGGCCCTACTCCGTGAGCGCCGGCCGGCTCCATCCGGAGAAGGGGTTCGAGGTATATATAAAGGCCGCGGTCGCGGTTGCCCGTAATTTCCCTCGGGCGCGGTTCCTGCTCTTGGGCGGCCGCGACGAAACCGTCGTAGACTACGAGGATGAGATCAGAGGGATTGCCGCGGTTTCCGGGCTCGACGGCCGCCTCGACTTCCTTGGTTACCACGACGACCTCGCCGCGGTCCTCGCCGGCGCGACAGTATTTGTGAACGCCACGGTAGCGACCGAGGGGTTTGGCCGGGTGATATTGGAGGCGATGCAGCTCGGCGTCCCGATTATCGCGACCGATTGCGGTGGCCCGAGGGAACTGGTGGTTGACGGCGAGACCGGCTTCTTGGTTCCGCCGGGGGACGCCACGGCGCTTGCGGCTAAGATGGAGTTGCTGTTAGCCAAGCCGTCGATGGCCAAGCAGATGGGCAAGGTCGGGCGCCGGCGGGCCGAGGCGGAATTCGCCGCGCCGAAGTCCTTGGCGAAATTAGAGGGATTGATTAAGGACCTCGTTACAGAAAGGTGACGTTGAAGTGGATACTCAGCTCGAGCGTCTAAAAGCGGGAGAGGGCCACGGCTTCTGGGAAGAGTCGCCGGATTTAGACGCCGCGAACGTTGCCGCGGTTACTTCCGTCGCACGTTATACCTTTGCAAAAGGCCTTGGTATAACCGGCCGGGCCTTAGATATAGGATGCGGAAAATGCTACGGCGGGCGGTTACTTAGCGAGAGTTGCTCCGTGGTAAATTACGACCTCAGCTTAGAGGCGTTAATTTGGGGGCGCCGCCATTCCCGAAGGCGAGGATTATTCGTATGCGGCGATGCTATTAGGTTACCGTTTCAAGACGGAATGTTCGAGCTGATTACAGCGCTCGAAATCATAGAGCACGTTCCGGCGTCGGGGGCGCCTCGATTCCTAAAAGAGATTAAAAAAGAGTACTTAAAAAAAGGGGGGGCCTTGTTATCTCGACGCCTAACGACGTTACCTTTTCAATATCTGGGGTAGCGGTTTCTCCTTTTCACGTTAATAACTTTACGCCGCGAAGGTTTAAAATGGTTATCGAGGAATACCTCGGGCCGGCGGAGTTTTACGGCCTCGCGCCCAATTACGGCCCGGTAGGTAATTTGGTTCGGAAAGCCGACGTTCTCAACTTCCGGTACGCGGTGAAGAAGTGGTTTGGCGTTCACACCGTAGAGGACCTTATTCATAAGACGGCTGGTTTCCCAAGTGTGGACCCGCTGGCCGAAGCCTTAACGCGGGCCGCTAAGATGTTTCGCATAACGAAAGGCGACTTCAAACGGGGACAAGGTTTGGTCGCGGTTTATCGCAAGCATTAAAGAGCAACACGGACATCGGCGGCTGTAGCCTCCCCTTACCGGGAAGAACGTATACGATGGATATCCAGGAAAAAGTCTTCGTCCGCCCGGGCGCTAATGGTGGAAGGACCGGCCTACTCGTAGCGGCGATACTCAGCGCCGGCGCCGCGACTATTACCCTCGGCGTCATTTGGCCCACCGCTCTACAGCCAATAATCTTGAGCGCCTTCGCGGTCGCGGCTTTGTTTTTAGCGGCGAAGTCCCTCTTCCGTTTCTTGGCCTTCTTTATCGTCTACCTCTTTTTCGAGGGGCTCCTGAAGAACGCGTATCCTTATCCCGTAACTTTCTTTCTGAGGGATATTTTCTTGCTCGTCATTTATTCTGTTTGGTTCGTAAAGTACCCGCTAACGCGTGGCGTCCGTGGGAAGTACGATAAAGCGATCTCCGCGGTCGTAGGGGTATTTATATTTTATACCGTTCTCTTAGCGTTAATCCCGTTCACAAATGAGGCGTTGATCTACCGCCTCGGCGGCGCCCGGTGGTGGCTGGCGAATATCCCGTTGTTTTTTGTGGCCGCGGACGTAATTAAAGGCCGGAAGAGGTTCGACCAATTATGTTCGCTGTTTTTAGCGGTTGCGTTCGCCACCGCGGTCTACGGCATAATTCAGTATTTCGTCGGTTTTGAGCACCTCTTCGCGATTTCGGCTAACTATAGATGGCTCGCGG
>CAZJNB010000309.1:0-2469 GCA_964547385.1 uncultured bacterium | reverse complement strand
GGCGTCACCCTGGGCGGCAGCGAGACGCTGGACCTCTCCGTCTCGGCGGATTACGGCGTCTCGGTGCCGATAGATATGGGGAAGCTGAGCGACGAGCGGGCCCGCGGCATCAACCAGTGGACCATAACGCCCAGCTACGACCTCCTGCGCTCGTCGAGCTACGACAATATGACGGCGCGTGCGCCGCTAAAATACCGTATCGGCCGCATCCACAACTTGCCCGACGTCCCCAGCTCCAATTTTGTGAGCTCCCGGCGCCGCTACAGCATAACGGTCAACAACCGCTTCCGTCCGTTGGAGTTCCTCGGTTACCGCGAGGGGACGAAGTGGGAGGATTGGGACTTTGTCCGCGCCGACTTCGACTACTCCTATTCCAACGAGCTTTCCAACACGACCGGGACGCCGAGCCGGACGATAAGCACGACGTTCCCGGACGTTACCGTCCAGCTCTACGGGACCAAGAACTTCCCGCTCGTGGCGGACTACCTCGACCGCTCGACGGTGGAGCTGAGCTACTATCGCCGGCGGACCTATACCCAGGTTACGGACGTCGAAACGAAACAGCGCCCGGGCGTCTCCTGGCGGGCGACCTGGACGCGGACCTTCCGCACCCGGGCCGATTATTACTATACCCGCACTAAAACCGAGGAGCTTGACGAGAACGATGAGTTCGCCGGCGTCCCGTCCCACGCCGTGATGATAAAGAACCCGTCGCTTACCCTCTATTACGACCTCGCGATGCCGCGCGGCTTCGAGATCCCGCTCTTGGGAACGATCCGGTGGCGGAACGAGCTCAACCTGAGCGCGGGCGCCGCTTATACCGAGACGCGGGGCGATAACGCCGTGGGCCAGGACGATACCGACGAGTGGCAATATACCCTCTCGGGCGGCTACTACATTACGACGAACCTCCACGCCGACGTTACCGGCAGCGTCAATACCTTCAAGAACCTGACCGAAGTGGGCTCGGACTACGTTACCGTTGGCGTCAACGGCAACTTTGAGATAATATTCTAACGGCGCCGCCAGTTCAAAAAATACTTGACAGCCCCGGCGGTTTATCATAAGTTGGCGGCATTAAAAGGAGCACGAGCCGATGGAGATGATCTACAGAGCCGGGCCGCTGGTGGCGGTATTGTTCTTCGTTTCGATGTTGACGATAGGTTTCGCGCTCGAGCGCTTCTGGGCGTTGAACATCGCTCGGGGGAAGCTCCCCTTCCGTAAGGTCTTCCCGAAGATTAAAGCGCGGCTGGGCGAAGGCGACGTGGACGGCGCCCTGGCCGCGGCGCGCGCGCAGATGGGCTCGGTCGGTCGGGTCGTCGCCGTCGGCCTCGCAAAATACAAAACGCTCAGCGGACGGCTGGCCGAACGGGGTCTCCGTAACGAGCTCAACCTGTCTTTGCGAGAGGCCAACGTTATGGAAGGGGCCTTGCTCGAGCGCAACATTATCCCTCTTGCGACGGTAGGTTCCATCGCCAATCTTATCGGCCTCCTCGGCACCGTCGTGGGAATGATCCAATCGTTCGCCGCGATCTCGGCCGCGGGCGCCGCGGAGAAAGTGGCGGCGTCGAAGTTGGCCCAGGGCATCGCGACCGCGCTCATCAACGCCGCCGGCGGCCTCATCGTCGCCATTATGGCGGTCGTATTCTATAATTATTTCCTCAGTCGTATCGACCGGTTGGTGTTCTCGATGGAGGAAGCTACCGGGAACCTCCTCGAGCTGTGTATCCTCACCGAACGGAAGAAACGGAGCTAAGAAGCAGGTCTAAGTGATATATAACTTCACCAGGAGAGGACGGACGGGATGAAACGGATCATTATCTCCATCTTCGCGGTCTTGTTCGCGATATACTTGGTCTGGTGGGTGGTATGGTTCTTCGGTATGGGCCGGAATTTGTCTTTCGTGTTCGATACGATGGCCAAGGTGGGCGGCGCCACCCGGACCGGGGAGAACGTCTACCATACCGAGAACGCCAACGTCCTCGGCCAGGGCGGCGCGGTGGTGGCGCGGGGTGGCGGCTTGGTGGATATGCTTTTCTTCCTGCTCTTACTGACGACGTTCTTCATCGTAGAACGGGCGACGGTATACTTCGGCGCCAAGGGTAAATTCGACCATGTCCGTTTGATGGGGATGGTCAAGGAGGCGTTGGGCAAGAACGACATTGACGCCGCCCTCGCGGCCTGCGAACGACAGCGGGGCGTCGTGGGCACGATCGTCGGCGCCGGCCTTAAAAAATACGCGGCCGTCAAAGGAAAATACGACGTCGCGACGACACGCGCGGAAGTCCAACAAGCCATAGGCGAGACCAACGCGATGGAGGCCGCGCTCTTGGAGCGCAACCTCATCTTCATCGCGACGATCCCATCCATCGCGACGATGACCGGCCTCCTGGGGACCGTCGTGGGGATGCTCCGCGCGTTCGCGGCCCGCGCGGCCAAAGGCCGGCCGTACCCGAACAAGCTCGCGAC
>CAZJNB010000308.1:0-2473 GCA_964547385.1 uncultured bacterium | reverse complement strand
CCGGGCCCAGTACCTGGGGGCCGCCGGCGTTATCGGCGTCGCGACCGTCGCGAGTCGCGTCCTGGGGCTGGCGCGCGAGGTCGCCTTCGCGGCCCTCTTCGGCGCTACCTGGGTAACGGACGCGTTCCGCATCGCCTACGTCGTCCCCTATACGCTGCGGCGTCTGCTCGGCGAGGGGGCGATGTCGTCGTTCGTCGTGCCGGTCTTCACCGAACAATTGGAAGCCGAAGGCCGGGAGGGCGCGTTCCGCTTTGCCCAAACCGTCTATAGCCTTTTCTTCGTAGGCGTCGCCGTAATCGTGGCCGCGGGGGTGTTGCTGATGCCCGCGGTAGTCACGGTGATTGCGCCGGGGTTCCTCGGGCAGCCGGATACGTTCGCGTTGACGGTAAGCCTCGCCCGGGTAATGCTCCCCTATATGCTGTTGATGATGACCTCGGCGCTCGCGATGGGGATATTGAACTCGTTCTACCGCTTCGCGGTCCCGGCGTGCGCGCCGGTGGTGATGAACGTATGTATGCTCGCGGCGCTCTTCCTGCTGGTGCCGGCGTTCGGCTCTCTGCCCGAGCGGCAGATATACGCGCTGACGGTGGGCGTCCTCGTCGGCGGCGTAGCCCAGGTGGCGCTCCAGCTCCCCAGCCTGCGGCGGACGGGCTTTCGCTGGCGGCCCCGCTTCGCCTTCCGCGAGCCGGCGGTGCGGAAGGTCGCGGTCCTTATGGTCCCGGCGGTCTTCTCCCTCGGCATCGTCCGCATCAACCTGCTCATCAACACCGCCGCGGCCTCTTTCGTCGGCGTCGGCGCCGTCTCGCTCATTATGTACGCGGAACGCCTCCTCCAGTTCCCGATGGGCGTCTTCGGCTTCTCGCTCGCGAACGCGCTCCTGCCGCGCATCAGCCGGCACGCCGCGCGCGGCGAGCTCGAGACCTTCAAGGCGTTGGTCTCGTTCGCGCTGCGGGCGTCGCTCTTTGTAACGCTACCGGCGACGGCGGGTTTGATAGTATTGGGCGAGCCGCTGGTGGCCGTCATCTATAGGCACGGCGCCTTCACCGCCGCCGACGCCCGGGCGACGGCCGTCATCCTGGGCGCCTTCGCCGTAGGGCTCTTCGCCTTCGTCGGCACCCAGATCATTATGCCGACCTTTTACGCCCTCAAGCTGCCGAAGGAACCGATACGCGCCGGCGTCGTCGCCCTCGTAACCAACCTCGGCCTTACGGTAATATTGGCCCTGCTCTTCGGCGCCGCCGGCATCGCCCTCGCGATCGCGGCCTCCACCGCCGTAACCCTCGGCTTTCTGCTCTACCGGCTCCGGCGCGCGGTCGGGCCGTTGGGCTTTCAGCGGGTGGCCCTCGCCGGCCTCCGCTTCGCCGCGGCCAGCGCGGTCTTGGCCGGCGCCCTTGTGCCGGCGCGGCTCGCGCTCGCGCGCTACGTCGCCGCGGCGACGTGGGCGCAGGCGCTGGCGCTTGTTGTCATAGTCGCCGCGGCCGTTCCGGCCTACGCCGCGCTCGCCCGGCTCTTCGGCGCGCGCGAGGTCGGGGAGATAATAACCATCATCCTCCGGCGGCGGGCGCCTTCTCCTGCGCCGGCTCGTGAGTAGGGACCGGGCGACGGTAGAGACCAACGTCGGAATACGTCGGCTAATTTTCCGGTTGACATTATTGATGTATGGTTTTAGTATAAAAGCAAGAGAGGAGGTGGAAAATATGAAAACCTTATTAGTGGTATCCTTGGCTTTAACGTTGGCCGGCTCCGCCTTCGCCGCTCAGTTAATACTCCAACCGGACCCGACGGCCGGTAAAGACTCGATGATATACCAGAACAGCCCGAGTAGTAATTGGGGTACCTATCAATACTTGATGGTGAACTTCGGGACCGGGAGAACGGTCCGCGGCTTAGTCGAGTTCACCGGCCTGAGCGGGATTCCGGGCGGCGCCACCGTAACGTCCGCCACCCTCGAGCTCTGGGCGAGATACAATAATAGCCCCAACGACGACTTCGGCGTTTACCGTATCACCGCGTCGTGGTCCGAGTCGTCCGTCAATTGGACTAACCAACCGGCCCACTACGCCACCGCGTATGACTCCAAGCACGTTACCGGCGGCGGCTGGTACTCGTGGGACCTTACGACGCTCGTCCAGGAGTGGGTAAGCGGAACCTACACCAACTACGGCTTCAAACTCATACGCGCCAACGAAGGCGGTGGCTCTTGGCCCTATTTCGTATCCAGCGACTACGCTACGGCGTCCAACCGTCCTAAGCTTACCGTCAACTATACTATGACCGCGGTCGCGTCCTCGTCCATAGGGCGAGTAAAAGCGCTTTATCGGTAAAGGACCTTTAATACCTCGAGCCGGCCCTCGGCCTCGCTTTTTTTTAGTAAAAGTGCGGCGGCGGTCCGACCCCCCCCCTGGCCGGCCCGCCCTTTCGGGCGCCCCGGGGCGGGGGGGTAATTACCAACCTCCCCCCGCCGTCCCCCCCC